>NZ_JBYCCV010000055.1:0-25779 GCF_057473825.1 Aliterella sp. E5.1 | reverse complement strand
CGGCACGAACCTATGCACAGTTAGACCAAGCTATTACAGATGCTCTCGCTGCGGTGACACTCCAAGATATTATTGGCTGGTTTACCCACTGTTGTTGCTATGTTTCACCCAACTGAGAACTGCTGTAACCCTCTTTTATCACTTTCAGGAGAGTAAAATCTAGAACCTGCTTTAGCTCAGGATTTTGGCAAAATGACTACAAAGGAAGTCTGATGTGAGAAAATAAAGTTTAAAAGCTTTACATTACAAGCTTTTTCAAGTTTTAGTTTGTTTTTTCCTTACTCAGAGTGACAAAAGAGGGGTAATTACGGGCAATGCAGGCAAAGAGGGCGCTGGGACAATGCCCATACGCGGACATTCCAACGTCCAAGGGTTTGGATCGATGGGTGTAACTATCCACCTCAAAAAAGAAATTAAAACGGCTTTAGAAAAACTGTTAAGGCGAAGTCTTGAATTAGCTTCCGGCTACGATACGCGAAAGCTTATTGAGGCGGCGGATGCAGGGAAAGTAGATACTTTAATCTGTTTGGGTGGGAATTTGTTTGGGGCTAATCCTGACTCTACGCAGGCAAAACGCGCTTTAGCTAAAATTGACACCATTATCTATCTTGCCACTAAACCCAATCTCGGACACTTTCACGGTTTAGCCAAGAAAAACACGATAATTATTCCTGTATTTGCTCGGTTTGAAAATCCCCACAAAACAACAACCGAGTCTGGTAATAATTTTGTCCGTTTGAGTGATGAAGGAACAACCCACCTAAAAGACGCAGATTTAATTTCTGAAGTGGAATTTTTGACCCAACTTGCTCATCGCCTGCATGGCGTTTCGCCGATTAATTGGCTGAAATTGCAAGCTCCGCAATACGTCCGTCAACTAATTGCCCAAACAATTCCCGGTTACGAAAAAATCGCCCAAATTGATGCAACGGGAGAAGAATTTACAATCTCAGGACGCATTTTTACTGAGCCAAAGTTTCCAACTCCTTCGGGAAAAGCATCAATGTTTGTAAGTCCTTTACCCGATCTTACATTGCCAACACCGGAGGATTTTGGCGTGTCCCAGTCCGTGCCAAATGTAGTTGTAGCATTGATTACCGGGCGCAGCTACTCTCAGCACAATACAGTTGTTTACAAGCTAGACGACCAGTATCGAGGAATGCCTCACCGCAATTGTATTTTAATGAACCATAAAGACGCAGAGAAAGCAAACTTAAGTGATCGCGCTCTTGTTACCGTCCAAGCAGATGCAGGCAAGCTAGAAAATGTAGAAGTGATTTACGGTAGCGTTAGGGAAGGAGCAGCATTAATGTTTTACCCCGAAGCTAATGCTATTTTTAAAGCTAGGATTGATAAGCGATCGGGTACGCCAGCTTTTAAACGAGTTCCGGCAATTGTTTACCAGAAAAACGGGTTTAAAGCCCCGCCGTTCTAGGGCGGCTTTATATTAATATTATATTGTTTTATCTGCAATAATATGTGATAAAATACAAGCATGATAGTAAGAGAAGCCAAGCTACTAAACGGAACTAAGGAACAATACCAACTTTTTGATGACGCGATTCGCACTGCTCAATTTATTAGAAATAAAGCAGTTCGCTATTGGATGGATAATCGAAATATTGGTAAAGCTGACTTATATAAACTGTGCAAAGACTTAGCTAAAGAGTTTGCTTTTGCATTAAAGCTAAACTCCGCAGCACGTCAAGCCAGTGCCGAAAGAGCTTGGGCATCCATATCTAGTTTCTATACTCGTTGCAAAAAAAAGGAGAAGAAAAAAGGGTATCCCAAGTTTAAAAAGCATTGTCGCTCTGTAGAGTACAAGGTGTCGGGTTGGAAACTGTCCCCCGATTGCACTCGTATTGCTTTTACTGATGGGTTTGGGATAGGAACATTATCCATATACTGCAATGCTCAAACGCGGGAAGACTTATTTAGGCTAAAGATAAACCGCGTTCGGGTAGTCAAGAAAGCCGACGGATATTATGCTCAATTCTGCTTTGATGCTGACCGCAAAGAAGATGGAGAATATACCGGGCTAGTTGTTGGTTTGGACTTAGGGTTGAAATACTTCACCAAAGACCAAAACGATAATGCAGTTATCTATCCTCAATTCTTGAGAAAGTCGGAAAGCAGGCTTAAGAAGGCTCAAAGGCAATTAAGTAAGAAGTTTGTCAAAGGCAAAAAACCCCAATCAAACAACTACCATAAGGCACGGAAACGACTGGGTAGAGTTCACTTAAAAATTACTAGGCAGCGTAAAGACTGGGCAATAAAACAAGCTCGGTGCGTAGTCCACTCTAACGATGTGGTTGTCTATGAGGATTTGAAAGTTAGGAACATGGTCAAAAATCACCATTTGGCTAAGTCTATTTCTGACGCTAGTTGGTATCAGTTCACTCGATGGTTAGACTACTACGGACTCATTTGGGATAAAGCAGTGGTGGCGGTTTCGCCAAACTATACGTCTATTGACTGCTCGTCTTGTGGACATCGGGTGAAAAAGTCACTTAGCACTAGGACTCATTGCTGCCCTAGATGCAAGGTTGAGGTATGCCGCGATACGAATGCGGCGATTAATATCTTAACTAAAGGCATGAAAGTATTGGGCAAAGAGTGGCAAAACAGTACCCAAGGGCATTGGGAATCTGGCTTCTTCGAGCGAAAGCTTGGGGAGAAGACCACCTCTACTATTGATGAGCAATCTGATATAGCAAGTGGACTTCTGTGAACCAAGAATTAGAATCCCTGTGGCTTTAGCTCAGGGAGTATGTCAAGCACAGACTGACTAATTTCTTCAAGTTTTTGGGCAACTTCACCGCTAACTAATAATTCTTCTGCTTTAGCTATACCCGATCGCAAATTAGAGCAAATACCGCTACGCCACAGGTAAAAACCACCATTCCACAAAGCAGTATCCATTAATTCTGAGGGTTTGCCTTGCAATACTGTTTGCATAGCTGCAATTAATTCTGGCGTGGAAGTTAGAGGGACATTTTTGTTACTAAAATCATAATCGCGGGCAGATAGGTGTAAGTGTTCTACTAAGGCATTATCTTTAAATATGCCAACAATTGCCGTGCGATCGCGCGGTAAATCGCAACTGCCTTCTAATCCCTTAACTGTTGTAAAGCTACTTATTCCCCGCAAACTTAAAGCGCCTTGAAACATCCCTTCTGTGGGCGGATGTACAAATCCCGCAATAATATGTGCTTCCCCAGCGTAAGGACACCAGACTAATTCCATCGTAGCAAAGGGCGGACGTTTGCCAATTTGATCGCGGTAATCAAATATAACTTGAGCTTGACTAAAGTGTTGCGGTAAGTAGACAAATCCTAATCCCGTTTCCGCAAATACTTGTTGAGTTTGAGCTAACGACAGCCTGCTAAAATCAACTCCCAAGCCTTGCCAAAGCTCGATTAGCGGTACTCCGTACTTAGTTGGCGATCGCTTGCTACCGTGCATAATTACTGGCTGATTTGCCGTAACTAAAAGTAAAGCTATTATTGGGCTAATGGGTGCAGTACGCGATCGCCCATCATAGGGTATGCCCATCACAATTGGCGATCGAGAGGCATTAATTGGTTGCAATTTTGCACCTAATTCGGCGTAAGCATCTAGCATTCCTGCTAATTCTTCTCCCGTCGGGCGCTTAATTCGGTGAGCGATCAAAAATGCGCCAATTTGGGCTGGTGTTGCTTCGGCAAGTAGCATCATTTTTGTTGCCGCCCTTGACTCCTCGCGAGTCAAATCTTCCCCTGTATGAACGCCACTACCTACTTTTTTTAAAAATTCTCTAAATGCCGTACTCATAATTATTAGTTTAAATGCTTAGGCGCTTGTCTCTATTTTTTCCGGCAGAGGTATAGATGCTTGTACTAAGTCCCAAAAGCGGCGAATTGGGGGGATTTTTAGCCGATCTTGAGTAGTTACCATCACAACGCGGCGCGTCAAATCGTTTCTTTCCTTGCCTAGCGATCGCACGGCAAGAGTTGGATCGCTGCGGGCTTCTACTAGCGCTGATTGCGGCAGCAAAGCTACCATATCCCCTTGACGTACTACCCCCCGGAAAGCATCAAGAGTGTTTACCTCCAAAACTGCCTGGAGTGTTGCCCCTAAGCGCTCAAATCGATCTTGTACCAAGCGTTGCATCCCGTAGCCATCTTTGAATACTACTTGCGGGTAACAAGCTAATTCCGACCAGGGTATCCATTCATAAGCTGTAAGCGGGTGATTTGCGCCCATCAACACCTCAATAGGTTCATCGTATAGCACTTGTACTACCATCTCGGAATTAGCAGTCAAAAATCGATTATTCATGACGAGCGCTAAATCCACCATGCCATCTTTGAGGACTTTTAAAGCGCGATCGCTCCCCAAAGAAGTCACCCGCAACTGCACAGTGGGATAGTCGCGGCAAAATTGTTGTAACACTGGCGGCAAAAAGTGAGAGCAAATTGAATGAATTGCAGCAATACATAGTTCTGGCTGTTTTCCCGCCACCAACTCGGCTAATTCCTCTGTTGCCGTGCGCCACTCTAAGCAAATTTTGCGGACGCGAGGCAAAAAGCGTTCGCCGCCTAAAGTTAAAGTAGTAGCAGCATTGCGCTGAAATAAATCCAAGCCCACATCGGCTTCTAATGCCTGAATTTGACGACTAATGGTTGATTGGGTAACTCCACATTTTCTCGCCGCTTGTTGGAAACTGCCAGTTTCGGCGATCGCCAAAAAAGCTTGCAACTGCTCTAGCCGCATTTTGTTTGTAGCCTGAATTACATTTATTGCTTCAATCCAAGTTACTCGATCTAGAGTCAGGTTTTGGTAAAAGTTGTTACAACTAGCCGATAGAGACTTATGTTTGTTGCCATTCACTTAGGGCAAATTCTATTCCTTGTTTGAGTTCGAGTTTGATATTTGGGTCGCTATTTAGTTGCTGCAATTGTTGGTATACCTGGGCTGGAGCTAGTTGCTGCAATGATGCGATCGCGTGCAATCTTATTGCTGTATCTGGGGTAGCAAGTAAGTTTATTAATGGCTCTAAAGCTTTAATTTCGCCCAATCGTCCTAATGATAGAGCGATCACGCTTTTGATACTGTCTGACAATTGCAGGGCTTCAATTAAAATATCTCCAGCGATTACTTTCAATTCTTTTGCTTCTATTTGTCCTAAAACTTTGACAATTTCTTGCTGCAAGGTGGGGGAAGAATGTTCGTTTAAGCCTGAGCGCAAATATTGCAAGCAAAGGGGCGTTTCAATCCGACTCAACGCCCGGATACATTCTAATTGCAAGTTTATCGGTGTATGAGGAGAATTTATTACCGCGTTTAGAGCTTCGGCAGCAACTTCACTTCCCAATCTGCCTAGAGCCATAGCAGCACTACAGCAAACATCTATATTAAAGTCATACAACCGAGGAATTAACTTATTAACTAAGTCAAATTCCGCTTGTAAATCAGCACGAAAACCCAACCCTGTAACAGCTTCTTTTCTCACAGGCGCGGCAATATCGTCTAAAGCAGAGAGCAAAACTGGTGGAATCTCATTATTATGAAAGCTACCTAATGCTTCAATCGAAGTCGCTCTAATTTGCGCGTCTGGATCTTGGACAACAGTTAATAATGGCGCAATTATTTCCGATCGCCGGATGTGAGCGAGGGACTTTACAGCAATTAAGCGCGTAGATTCATCAATTAATAGTTCGCTAAGAGCATTGACAGCCGGGTTGCCAATTTGTCCTAAAGCACTAGCTGCCATTGAGGTTAATTCGTCGTTATCAGCAGATTTGAGTAAATCAACTAAAGTTGCGATCGCCCTTGGCTGATTAAATTCGCCTAAAATCCGCGCCGCATACCAGCGTAATTCTTCATCATCCTCATTTTGGACAATTTCAATTAAAGGGGCGATCGCGCGATCGATACCAATTGAGGTATTTGCTCCCAATCGGGGAAACACTTTGGCAATATCCCAACGCTGAGCAAAATCGCCCTCAGTCAAAACTGCAAGGGCTAAATCCATTATATGACTTGCTTCTGGCTCGATATCTACAAGTACCAGTTGTTGCAAGCATCGCACAACTTCCGTCCAGTTCCCTATCTCTTGCGCCGCCTGTGCCTGCTGTAAAAGTTGAGTTTTGATATTTGCAAGCATCAAATTAGCTCCCAAACAGAGTTTTAGCTTAAAGATGGTTTTATTTCCCTTTTTTAGGGGAGGCAAAAAGCGGGTATTGCACTTCTTCCTGCTTGATTACCGTAGGTTGGGGGAACGATTGGAATATTCATATTAAATCTAAGTATAATTCCCCCAATCCAAAAGGAGGTATTTGGCTGTTTAGAGCGTCATTTTTCCTAGTAATTCTATTGAGATTGTTTGCTAGTAGACAGTTTACTAAAAATAACTCGTTAAAATAGTATTAGTACAACTAAAAACTTTTATTGTTGTACCCCGTTGAGTAATAGGTTTACAAATTTTTTATGGATTCCAGTAGTACACCGTCTGCCAATCCCCCCCGATCAACTCATAGGTTGGCAGACATTTTAGGAACAGCGATCGCACTCGTAACTTTAACTATGCCCCTCTGGGTAATTGCTCATTACTCCTCAAACAGCGTGGGCAATGCTATACCACCAATCGCCTATCCGGTACAAAGCCCCCCATAAAACTCTCTAATGTAAGGTAGTGCTTAGGCTTAGAGCTTGTTCTAATTCGGCAGCTACGGTGGTAATAAAGTCAACTTTTTGCTGGTCTTGGGCGCAAGAACGACGCATAAAAAAGACTAGCACTAATACTACCTGGCTGCTAGTTTTAATGGGGATGCCAAAGCCCGCTTTGACTGAGCAAGCTTTAGCAATCTGGTTGCGTAAAAAATACGTTTCTGATCCGGCAGAGACATCTTCAATCCATTCTGATTGTGCTGATGCCCAAACCCTGCCGGGTAATCCTTGATTTGGTGGAATAACAAAATCTTCGCTACAAAGGCGAAATTTCTCTATTGCCTCCATATCTGGGCTGCTGTACCAAACGGGGCTAAGTTCCAAAACACCGCCGTCAGAAGTAGGAACCCAAGCCTCGCCATAATCCCACCCACAAGTTTTGCAGACAAGTTTAATCGCAGCGTACAGTTGCTCGTTGAAATATGATGAGGTTCTCATGGCTTAATCTAGGTGCAATCTGATTGCAAGATCCGCCATCAAGGCGAAGGAAACAATATCTTAGCTGCTTTTACCTGACAACAATCCAAACCTTAGAACTTTATAAATAAAGAAATTCTTGGTCTTGTACTACTCTAGGAGACTGGAACAGAATAGGGATTAATTGGTAATGGTTCTTGCGCAATTATAGAACGTGATCGCTGAGTTTGGATTAAGCAGACTTGAGTAGTCAATAAAAAACTTGTAAAGCTAGCAATAACTATTACTGGAACCATTGCCGTATCTGAAAGTACGCTGAGAATGATGGTTGTGCTAATGGGAGTTTTGGTAATAGCTACATTTACTGCCGCCATCATGCAAACCATCGCAATAGTAGGGTGGATTTGAGGAATACAAAGCGCGATCGCTAGACCCATCGCAGCGCCAATGTAAAATAAAGGAAATATAAAGCCACCTCGAAAGCCAGAATGCAAGGTACAACTTACTGCTAGTATTTTAGCGGCGGCGATCACAACTAACGTCACAGCCCCGAAGGTAGAACCTGTCTCAACAATAGTATTAATCTCTTTTTCTCCAAAAAATAGCGTTTGGGGAAATACATAAGCAATGAGTCCAATGGATAAGCCGCCTAAAGTAGCCAGCAAAATTGTTTGATGTTCGATGTAACTGCACAGATAACCAACGCTACGGAAGACGATTACAAAAATAACGGCAACCAAAGCCCCCGCTATACCTAGTAATGCACCTTGAAGTAGGTTCCACAGTGTAAGCGCAGGAATAGCTGCAAAGTGGTACATCCCGCCAATGGTTAAGCCTGTATTTAGACGAAATACGCAAAAACTCAAAATAGCACTCAACACGGCTGGAACTATCGCTTCGTAATACTCTATGCCGCGACGGTGAGGAATTTCTAAAGCAAAAATAGCGCCACCCAAGGGCGCACCAAAAAACGCCCCCAAAGCTGCACTCATACCGCAAAACGTCAAGACGCGAATTGTAGTTGCGGTAAGCTGTAGTTTTTGCCCTAGCCAACTGCCAATGCTACCATTAACTTGCACTAAAGGCGCTTCGGGACCTGCACTACCACCAAAGGCGATCGAAAGTAGCGAAGCAACAATCATTGCCGGAGTTTGCTGTGGGGAGATGCGCCCTGGTTGATGGACTTTATCGACGACAAAGGCAACTTCACCGGGGAGTCCCATTAAGTACAGGGTTAAGCCAACTAAGAAGCCGCCAATCGTAGTTGCAATTGGGACATAACCAGTAACAGCAAGTGGCGACATATAAGGCGCTAAAAACTCCGGGATTGTATGCCAAATAAGATGCAAGCTGGCTTCGAGGCTAAAGTAGTAAGCCGTTGCAACTAATCCTCCGGCAATACCAATTATTGCCGCACAAAGGATAGTTTGCTGGTAGCTAAGTTCGCGATCGCTATTTACTAATGGCAAATCGATCTCGCTTGATTGCTCGGAGATAATAGAAGACATATTTTAATAATTTTGAGTTGTGGATGCCGAATTAACTCAATACTTAAAATTGCGATCGCCCTTCACTTGTACCTGCTAAAACGGCGGGTACGAAGTGTTCTTGTGACTGCTTGGGTTTTGCCCCAAAATGTTCAATTAACAAGTCTTTCAGCACTGGTTTGAGGTCTTCGCAAGGAATTTGTTTCATTACGCGGCTACCTAGTTCAGCTTCAAAACCTACTTTTCCACCCATCCAAATATCGACAGCTTCTACTACTTGCCCATTTTTACGTCCTTTTGTCCCCATCAAGCCAATATCGGCAACTTGCGGCTGTCCGCAGGAATTGGGGCAACCAGTCCAATGTATGCGTACAGGTTGTTCTACAGTAATTTCAGCTTCTAAAGCTTTGATTGTTGCTAAAGCGCGATTTTTGGTTTCAATTAGGGCAAAACCGCAAAATTGACTGCCAGTACAAGAAACCAACCGCCGCGATAGATTTTCTGGGTTGAGAGAAAAACGTTCTAGAAGTGGTTCCTTTAAAAATTGTTTTAGCCGAGAATCAGGAATATTGGGAATAATTAGATTTTGCTCGACAGTAAAGCGTATTTCACCACTACCGTAAACTTCCGCCATTCGCGCTAGATCGAACATATCTTGGGCATACAAGCGCCCAATGGGAATATGTACGCCTGCAAAGTTTAAGCCTGGTTGCTTTTGTTTAGACGTGCCGATGTGGTCGTATTTGTTCCACATAAATTCGTCTTTTTCAGCAGCAAGTTCTAGGGGATGACCTATTTGGTTTTCTACTTCGGCGCGAAACTTCTCTATGCCCCATTTATCAATCAGATACATGAGGCGCGATTTTTGTCTATTTGCCCGTAAACCATGATTTCGGTAAATTAGTAAAACAGCTTCGCTCAGTGCTACCACATCGTCAGGACTAACCCAAACATTGAGCGGTAAAGCGGCCTGGGAACGTTTGGGTGAAAACATCCCGCCGACAATAACATTAAAGCCAATGGTGTCATTTTTATAAGCAGGGATAAAAGCAAGGTCGTTGAGTTCGGCGTGGACGGAATTATCTCGACACCCGGCGATCGCAATATTAAATTTGCGCGGTAAGTTAACCATGGTGGGATTACCTTCGCCGTTATTTGTAATCATGTCTTGCACCATGCGACACAATCCCCGTGTATCGATTAGTTCATTAGGATCGATACCTGCCAAAGGCGAACCTGTAATGTTGCGAACGTTGTCTACTCCCGACTGCACCGAAGTCATGCCATATTGATGCAACTTTTTAAAGATATCTGGCACATCTTCAATCCGAACGCCACGCAACTGAATATTTTGTCTAGTGGTGATGTCTGCGTTGCCTTCGTCGCCGTATTGTTGGACAATTTCGGCTAAAATCCGCATTTGACTAGAAGTTATGATGCCGTTAGCTAGGCGCATCCGCAGCATAAATTTACCGGGGGTAACAGTGCGGTAAAACAATCCCAAGTCGCGCAAGCGGTAATCGCGATCGGCTTCGTCCATTGCTTCCCAGCCAATGCTTGCTAAGTAATCTAGTTCTTGCTTGAGGGCTATACCATCTCTTTCGGCTTTAATTTTTTCAAATTTGTTTAAAGTTGCTTTCGTTTCGCCAGCTTCCGTCAAGTTTTGAGATTCGGTTTCTTCCTGAGTTTTATCTGCTGTGCCTAGTGTTCCGTTTGCGTCCATCATAATTTTAATTTGATGATTTTATTAACTGCGCAACAGCCGCGCTGAAATATATCTTTTTGTTTAAGCTATGCGCTTTAGGTATTTGGTTTTGTAGAAGTAGTTACAAAAGCTAGTTCCAACTTTCTAAACCTGCCTTTTGATATATTTGTCTTGGCAAGGAGAGTAAAGCTACTTATTTAGCCTGACTTTCCCTGCCAGCAAAAGCAGTTGCATTCTATAACTGACGTTGTTTCGCTGAAACTTCTTTAGGTACTACTAACAACTCCTCTGTATGCGAACCTCCAGGTTCCTTTAATAAAAAGCCACACAAACTAGCAGCAATTAGCGCTACAACGCCTAGCATTTGAAAAAAGGTGCGATCGCCTGCTGCCCCTTCTGGCAGTAAGCTATAAATTGTCAAGTAAGCTACTGCCCCAACGTTGCCGTAAGCACCAACATTTCCAGCAATTTGACCTGTAACTCGTCGCTTAATTAAAGGTACGATCGCATAAGTTGCTCCTTCTGCTGCCATCACAAAAAATGAGGCAATCATTGTCATCATTACGACTACAGGCAGGGCAATATTTCCCCCCAAACTGCTAAATACTAAATAACCTATCCCAGTCCCCGCAAGAGTTGCCGCTAAAGTCCACTTGCGACTACCGATTTTGTCAGAAATAAAGCCACCACCCGGACGGGCAACTAAATTCATAAAGGCATAAGTACCAGCTACTCCCCCTGCTATTGCTGCCGTTAAGCCGAAGCTTCTTTGAAAAAAGGTCGGCAACATAGAGACAACAGCTAATTCCGAACCAAAACAGGCAAGGTATGCCATTTCTAAATTTGCAACTTGAGAAAACTTGTAGCGATCGCTTGGGGGATAGTGTTTTTTGCCAGTCATCAAGTCTTTGTTGGCTTGCCAGCAATTGTAAGCTTGAAAAGTATACAAGCAAACTAGCAAAAACCAGGTAATGTATAGCTGGGTTGAATTAATAAAGTTAACTCGATTTAAGCGCCAAGCAATTACCCCTAATATCCCCACCAAGGGAATATTCATCACCAACATAAACCAAAAGTCTTTAACTGTTGTCACTTCCATTCCGGCGCTACTGGCGGGTCGTTCGTAGACTTTCCCTGGGGGCGTATCTTGGACGCTGAAGAAATAAACTACTCCATAAATAGCGGCAACAATTCCCGTCAAAGCGATCGCCAAACGCCAATTAATTTGACCCGCCGCTAAAAAGCCTGTAGCGGCAGCAATTGAGGGTAGTGTAAAAGCTGCACCTGCTGAACCAAAGTTGCCCCAACCACCATAAATGCCTTCGGCTAGTCCAATTTCTTTGGGGGGAAACCACTCTGCTACCATGCGGATGCCAATCACAAAGCCGCAACCAACTATACTAAGTGCCAAACGGCTATAAACCAATTGACTAAAGTTTTGGGCAAAGGCAAAGGACAAACAAGGGATAGCCGCAAATACTAGCAAGCAGGAATAGGTAAGGCGAGGACCGTAGCGGTCTAAAATCATGCCGACGATAATTCGGGCTGGAACTGTAAGAGCAACGTTACAAATGGCAAGAGTTCTCAGTTGACCTTCTGTTAAGCCAAATTCTGCTTTTACGGCGGTGGCAAAAGGCGCAAAGTTGAACCAGACTACAAAGGTTAGAAAAAAAGCAAACCATGTCATGTGTAAGATGCGGTAGCGATCGCGAAAGGACCATATTCCAGCCACGTTGTCTTATTCTCCTTAAAGTCCAATTACAGTAGGTTGCTTGCAAGCTTGAATATCTCAAGCAACAAACAAAATCTAGGTAACAGAAATTATTTTTAAAATTTCCAGCTACTAGCTTTGGACTTACCTTATCTAAGGTTAGGAATCTACTTGGTATCTGTTGCAACTAATTGCTTGTATCTTTTATCAATTGAATATATTTGTTGCTATTTACTTTTAAAGCTTCTAGCTTTTGTGTAGGTAAATCATGACAGTTCGGGTAGTTTTTTGAGTAACTAAAGTAGTCTATTTTGAGGCTTAAATCATCGCTGGCATTGATTTTATTCAAGTTTTTTCACTAAAGAATTCAGTCATATATTAAATACGTCTATCTTAAAAAGTAGAAAAATGCCTTTCCTCCGCAGGATGCGAGCGAAATGTTGATTGGCTTTGTTTTCAAGGGTAAATTAGTTTAGTTTGCATTTGCTAATCATTATCTATTTATCTATACAAAATTTTGATTGATGGACTTAATTTAGGGAAAAAATCACAATTTCGTAGCTAAAGATACAGAATATTTGTGAGAATGATAAATAGCAGTTAAATCGAAGGCATTTGAGATGAATTCCCACGAAAGGTTGAATAAAAGAGCAATAGAGCAAGAATGGATGCGAGGCGATCGCTCTGACTCAGTATGGTTAGTTGTGCTTGTAGCTTTAAGCTCGTTTGCAGTAGGATTGATGCCACTAGCTTACGCATCGACCCTAGAAAACACGAATTTGACTCCAAAGGCGATCGCTGCTTCAGAAGCAGGAGTTTGGAGCGTGTTGGGTGAAAAACAGTAGATTTTTTGCAAAAGTATGGGGGAATAGAATTTGCGCCTACGCAGACGCGCGAGAATTTGCAAATAAATTGATTATGAGGTTGGATTTGCCTATGGTTTCAAAATTGGGCTAAGGCTAGTAAAATCAGAAAAATATTGGCTCTGTAACTGATAAACGATGGTCAAACCCCAATCGCTGACCGCCGATCTACAAGAACCAGCATCTTCTTTGCAGATATTTCCGCGATCGCCCGTTCAAATTAGTGATCCAACCAAGTGGCAAGGAATTTTTCTAGCGCATCATCGTCAACCTGCTTGGGAAACACCAGAAAATCATCGCCCGTGTCAAGAGTGGAATTCCAACGGAAAAAGTTTTGCCTTTTGTAAGTGCGCAAGCAGATCGAGCTTGGCAGTTTTATGTTTCAGAGCAAATTCGTCAGATGTATTACATTGCCGATATGAGTGGTGCAGTAATGCTTTGGGAGGGTGAAAGTGTAGAATCCGTTACCCAAGAAGCACAAAAGCTGCCGATGGTAAAAGAAGGTATTCTCGATTGCGAGGTCTTACCACTCAAGCCTTATACGGGGTATGCTTCGCTATTTGTAAAGTAAGACTAATTTGTGAATTGCATGAAAGATTATTGTTGAAAGTTGGCATCTTGAAGACAATGTCACTCTATTTCAACAAACGCGCTTAATTTCGTCTCTAAATAGCTAAAATCATTGAATATCATTGTCTAATCGCTTACAAACTTCTTTGGAGATAAGTTCGCATGGTTAAGATTGTACGGTTCCATCAGTTTGGCGAAGCTGACGTATTGCAATTAGATAAGTTGCCCTTGTCTGAACCTAGCAAAGGAGAGGTGCGAATTAAAGTTGAAGCAATTGGACTCAATCGCGCAGAAGTGATGTTTCGCAAAGGTGCATACCTGGAACTACCCGATCGCTTTCCCGCTACTCTCGGCTATGAAGCGGCGGGAGTTATTGACGCAGTGGGTGAAGGAGTAAGTGAGTTTCAAGTTGGCGATCGCGTTAGTACGATTCCTGGGTTCTCGATGAAACAGTACGGTATGTATGGCGAAAGCGCGATCGCCCCTGCTTATTCTGTGGCAAAATATCCAGCACGTTTGTCTGCAAAAGAAGGCACGGCAATCTGGATGCAATATATTACTGCCTATGGTGCTTTGGTGTACCACGGACAAGCTAAACCTGGAGATTTTGTACTGATTACCGCCGCTAGTAGCAGTGTAGGTTACGCGGCAATTCAAATTGCTAAAGCTCAAGGATCAACGGCGATCGCTACAACTCGCGGAAGTTCTAAAAAGCAGATGTTACTCGATAAGGGTGCTGACTTTGTAATTGTGACTAATGAAGAAGATTTAGGGCAACGAGTGATGGAGATTACTGGCGATCGCGGAGCAAATCTAATTTTCGATCCTATTGCTGGAGCGTTTGTCGAAACCCTAGCAGCAGCCGCCGCCCAGGGAGCAACTTTGTTTGAATACGGGGCATTGAGTCCTGATGCAACCACTCCCTTTCCATTGTTTCTAGCTCTGCAAAAAGGTTTGAAAATTCAAGGCTACACCTTGTTTGAAATTACTTCAGATCCAGGCAAATTAGCCCAAGCAAAGCAGTATATTTACGATGGCTTAGAGTCTGGTAAATTAGTACCGATTCTCGATCGCATTTTTGGGCTTGAGCAAATTGTCGAAGCTCATCGATACATGGAATCAAATCAGCAAAACGGCAAAATTATTGTAACTGTCCCTTGATGCCAAAGGCGATTTGGAATTGCTAGAAAGCATGACGTAAAGGAGTTTTCGATGCCAAATTTAGTACGAGCAGTAGTTGTCGATCCTTCAGTTTCAGGACGCTTGGCGATTCGGGAAGTAGAACGGGCTTCGCCATTACCCTATGAAGCAATTGTAAAAGTCGCTTCAGTCTCGCTCAATCGCGGAGAAGTTCGGCGAGTTCAAAGTGCGGAAGCAGGATGGCAACCAGGCTGGGATCTTGCCGGGACTATTGAGACGGCTGCGGCTGATGGTTCTGGGTTTCCCGTTGGTACTCGCGTAGTGGGATTTTTGTCTAGTGGCGCTTGGGCAGAACAAGTTGTTGTGCCAACAGATGCGATCGCATCTCTACCAGACTCGGTAGATTTCAAAGCTGCGTCAACGCTGCCTGTAGCTGGTTTGACGGCGCTGCTGTCTCTAGAACGAGGCGGGTTGGTACTAGGTAAATCAGTTTTAATTACGGGTGCATCGGGTGGCGTGGGCTACTTTGCTTGTCAATTGGCGGCTCAAGCAGGGGCGATTGTTACGGCTCAGGTACGCCGCCCTGAATTAGTGGAGTTTGTCAAAGCAGCAAAGGCTGATCGGGCGATCGTAGGCAATGGTTTTGACAAGTATGCTCCTTACGACTTGGTTCTAGATTCGGTAGGCGGAGAAATTCTCCCGGCGGTGCTAGAACACCTAGCGCTAGATGGAACCTGTGTCACTTTTGGGGCAACGGCTGGCTCAAACATTACTTTTAATGCTTCTAAGTTCTATGGCAAAGGCGGCTTGAGCTTGTACGGATTTATTCTATTTCACGAACTAAAAAAACAACCTGCGGCTATTGGTTTGACTCGATTAGTCAACTTTGTTGCCCAAGGATTGCTAGTTCCTCATATCGATTTAGAAGCACCTTGGAGCGCGATCGCAGATGTTGCCCAACAACTAACCGATCGACAGTTTTTGGGTAAAGCAGTGCTACACGTTCAACCCTAGTATCTTGTGGTCATTTTTGATTACTTGCCGCACCCCATATACCTCAAGAGCTTTGCAATACACTAAGGCGAAGTTTGTCTGTTGACTTGACTGCCAAACTTACTATTTGTACTGCACAGGCTTTTAATTCTGGTTGCAAAGAACTAGGACAAGATATAGGATGCGTGAGGGCGTTTGCTTCCGATTTTTCTGCCCACAGATAACCCCAGTGCATCGGCACAAAAACCGTATTGGGCGCGATCGCTTTGGTAATTTTAGCGGGGAACTGAGCTATCCCCCGACGACTTCGCACTTCTACCCATTCATCGTCTTCAATTCCTAGTTTACGGGCATCGCGGGGATGAATTTCGATAAATGGTTCGGGGTGCATTTGCCTAATTTTATCAATGCGTCCGGTGCGAGTTTGGGTATGCCAGTGTCCGTACAGCCTGCCTGTCGTCAAAACAAAGGGATATTCAGGATCGGGAGGTTCGGCAAGTCCCCGCGAGTGACAAGCGGTAAATTTAGCCCGCCCGTCTGCCGTTGGAAAGCGCAAATCGGTGTAAAGCCTTTTTGGGGAGATATTGCCTTTATCGGGGCAGGGCCATTGAATAGCACCTTGTGCTAAAAGACGTTGGTGGCTAAGTCCCGTCATGTCACAAGGGCGATCGCGCGTCACTTGGACGTACTCATCGTAGACTTGGGCGGAGCTAGTAAATTCAAACTTGTCGGCAAATCCAATCTTTCGAGCTACTTGGGCGATAATTTCCCAGTCAGCTTTGGCCTCGCCTACCGGAGGACGAAAAGCCGAACACAAAGTTACTACTCGTTCAGAATTAGTCATTGTCCCAGTTTTTTCGCCCCACTGCGCCGCAGGTAACAAAACATGGGCGTAAGCGGTAGTTTCGGTGGGGTAGTAAGCGTCTTGACAAATAGTAAAAGGCGACTTGGCTAAAGCTGCTTTGACGCGCTCTAAGTCAGGCAAACTGACGGCGGGATTGGTTGCCACCACCCATAAAAACTGCACTTCACCCGTTTCTAGCCCAGTAATCATATCCCAAGCTGTGCGACCGGGATTGGGTGAAATCTGTCCGGGGGAAAGCTGCCAAAATTGTTCTAATTCTTGCCGATGCTGAGCATTACTTACCGAGCGATAGCCTGGTAATAGGTGCGCGAGTCCTCCTACTTCCCGACCACCCATCGCATTTGGTTGACCAGTAAGAGAAAAAGGACCGCTCCCAGGCTTGCCAATTTGTCCAGTCAGCAAATGTAAATTAATGAGACTGCATACTTTAGCCGTACCTTCCGATGACTGGTTTACTCCTTGCGACCACAAAGATAAAACTCGCTCCGACTCGCTCCAATAACGCGCCGCAAGTTCGACCTCTGCGGGAGAAATGCCGCAGCGTTTGGCAACTTCTTGGGGTGGGTAGTGGGAGATTGCTTCGGCAAAGTTTGAGAAGTTGCTAGTGCATTCATCGATAAAAATTGGAGCGCTCTCTCCCCAATGCAGTAGCAAGTAAGCAATGCCATTGAGCAAGTCAATATCTGTACCTGGTTGAATGGCTAGATGCAAGTCTGCGACTTCTGCTGTGGGTGTGCGCCTAGGATCGACAACAATTAGTTTGACTTTATTATGGTGGCGCTTGTGGTGTTTTTGCAGGCGGTTTAAAACAATGGGGTGACACTCCGCCGCATTTGCGCCAATAATAAAAGCACAGTCTGTTAGTTCCAAGTCGTCGTAGCAGCAGGGAGGTCCGTCTGAACCTAAGCTTTGCACGTAACCCGCTACCGCCGATGACATACATAAGCGAGAATTTGAATCAAAATTATTTGTACCGAGACAGCCTTTAAGCAGTTTTTGGGCAACGTAGTAGTCCTCGGTTTGCATTTGCCCAGAGCCGTACATACAAACAGCATCGATTCCCGATTGCTGATACACCGATTTCATGCGACTAGCAACTAAGTCGAGGGCTTCGTCCCAACTAGCGCGGCGAAAGGGTTGGTCTAAAGATTCGCGCACCATTGGGTAACGCAGGCGATCGCGATCGATTGATTCGGTAATTGTTGCGCCCTTGACGCATACCATCCCTTGATTAGAAGGATGAGCGCGATCGCCTTTGACTTTCCAAATCGGGTTGCCTAAACTATCTCGATTAACGGCTTTTCCGGGGGCGGCGGGGGGCGACACTTCCAAACCGCAGCCGACACCGCAGTAAGGACATAGCGTTTTAATGTTATTTGTCACCGTTAAGTCACCCCTTTATACTTGCACTACCATTTTTTGTATGGTAGAAATTTCCCGGACATTGTAATTTTGACGCGATCGCCTTTTGGGTCTGTCTCTTTTTCTACATTGAGCGTAAAGTCAATGGCGCTCATAATTCCGTCGCCAAACTCCTCTTGAATGACAGCTTTTAGCGGCATTCCATAAACCTGCATAATTTCATAAAACCGATAAATTAATGGGTCGGTAGGAATTACTGGGTCTAAAGAGCCTTTAACAGGAAACTCTGTGAGTTTTTGTACTATTTCTGGCGGTAAATCTAAAGCTTGAGCAAGCTTACTTGCTTCATCTTCGGACGCTGTGGCTTGACGATAAATTAATGCCGCCACCCACATCGGGTCGCGCCCCAGAACTTTGCCCAAGTCTTGAAAACTCAATTTCTTGACTTGTTTGGCAGTTAATAATTTTTCGGTAATTTCTAAGCTTGTCATGTACTACCCTACAAATTAATCGTCGTCGTGAGCGAAGCGTCTAAATAGGAAGTCAAGAGCGTAGTTACGCAAGTTGTAGTATTCGGGATCTTCCATAATCTGGGCGCGGTTGCGGGGACGGGAAAAGGGAATATTTAAGACTTCGCCAATTTTTGCGGAGGGACCGTTAGTCATCATTACTAACCGATCTGCCAAAAACAGCGCTTCGTCGATATCGTGAGTAATCATCAGCACCGTTACTTGATAATCTTGCCAAATTTTTAGTAGTTCTTCTTGCAATTCTTCTTTAGTAATTGCGTCCAATGCTCCAAAAGGTTCGTCTAGAATCAATACTTGCGGGCGAATTGATAGGGCGCGGGCAATCGCAACTCTTTGTTTCATTCCTCCTGATAGCTGCGTGGGCTTTTTGTCAGCGGATTCTGTTAGCCCTACCATTGCCAAATGCTCTTTAACAATTGCTCTTTTTTGCGCTTCTGGTTTATCTGGATAAACAGAATCTACAGCTAAGTAAACGTTTTCAAAAGCTGTCATCCAAGGCAATAAGCAATAGTTTTGAAATACCATCATCCGGTCGGGACCGGGTTCTGTAATTGCTTTTGATTGCAATCTAACTTCACCATCGGAAGGGGTATTAAATCCTGCCACCATGTTGAGGAGCGTTGATTTGCCACAACCAGAGTGACCGATGAGGCAAACAAACTCGCCTTCACCCACGCTTAGTTCTACGCCATCTAAGACTGTGTAGGGACCTGTGGAGGTGGGATAAATTTTTGAGACATTCTCAATAACTAAGAAAGGTTCTTTTTTAGGCGTTGTCGTAGTTATTGGAGAAGTCGCATTATTAGTTTTAAGTATTTGCATAGTTTTGGAGAATTGAAGGCTAAATTGTGCGGCTAGGTAGGTTTTGGTGCGGGTTCGCTTATCTACTGGTGGTTAAAGCAAACATACTTCTTGAATTCGTAACGGCTGTTTGATTTCCAGACTGTTGAGATACTTAATCGGCTCTTCTGGATCGAAGACAATCTCATCAAATATCATTGTGTGGGGGTCGCGTCCAGTATCTAAAAAGCCTAATTCTCTAGCAGCTTCACCAAATACATCCGTACGGCAAACTCGCTCGAGGATTTCTTGCCAGTTTTTGGGAAAGGGTGCTAAACCCCAACGAGCTAATTGCGTCATCATCCATAACCTTTCTGCCCGGTCTGGGTAGTTGGTTTTGTTGACGTAGAATTGGTTAAAGGTATACATTTGCACGGGTTCAGACCCATCCCCGCGATCGTAGGGGTCGAGAAAGCCGGGGCGGGTATATTCGGGGGCGGAACCAACGTATTCTGGGCGGCAGAGAAGTTCGATAATTTCTTCTCGATTGCGCCTGTCGTCGCAGTATTCGCAGGCTTCGAGCAGGGCTTTGACTAAGGCTAAATGAGTTTGAGGATATTTATTTGCCCATTCTTCGGTTACACCTAAAACTTTTTCTGGATGTCCCGCCCAAATCTCTAAATCGGTAGCAATTACAAAACCGAGGTCTTCGTAGACGGCGCGGGAGTTCCAAGGCTCACCACAGCAATAGCCATCAATATTGCCAGCTTTGAGGTTTGATACCATCTGGGGCGGCGGAATTACTGTTAAGTTAACATCTTTATCGGGGTCGATACCGCCCGAAGCTAACCAGTAGCGCAGGAGTAAATTGTGCATCGATGCAGGATGCACCATGCCTAAAGTATGGATTTTATCAGGAGAGTGAGCGATCACATCTTTGAAGTCGGCGAGAGTTCTTACCCCTTGGTCGTATAGTTTTTTGCTAAATGTAATCGCGTTACCATTGCGCGACAAGTTCATGGCGCTAACTACGGGAATTGGTGGTTTATCCCCTGCACCCAATGTCAAAGCTAAGGGCATTGCCGCAACCATTTGGGCGGCATCGAGTCTCCCTGTACCGACACCAATAGCTATTTCTTTCCAACTCGGTTCGCGGCTGAGGACGACCTCAGTTAAGCCGTACTTTTCAAAAAAGCCTTTTTCTTTAGCTACGACTATGGGCGCGCAGTCTGTAAGCGGGATAAAGCCAAACTCTAAGTTTACTTTTTCTAAGCCATTGCCTGCCCTTACGGGCGCAATGTTTTGCGCCCCTTTCTGCTTTGCTTTGCGCTGTTTGGCGCGTTTTTGCTGGTTGAGGAAGTAAATTATTTCGTTGCGCAAGCCGTAGTAACTAGGATGATTGACTACTTCCATCTTTTGGCGGGGGCGGGGAATGGCAACATCGAGAATCTGCCCAATTTGCGCTTCTGGTCCGTTAGTCATCATCACAATGCGATCGCTTAGTAGCAATGCTTCATCGACATCGTGAGTTACCATTACGCAAGTTAGGTTGCTTTCGTTGCAGATTTTCATCAATTGTTCTTGCAAACCACCCCGCGTTAAAGCATCTAGCGCCCCAAATGGCTCGTCTAGTAGTAGTAGTTTGGGACGAATTGCCAAAGCTCGTGCGATCGCAACTCGTTGTTTCATTCCCCCAGATAGCTGTCCTGGGCGCTTATTGGCGGCGGCGCGCAATCCAACTAAATCAATGTGCTGCTCTACAATTGATTTGCGTTCGCCTTTGGGTTTATGTTGATAAACTTCATCTACTGCCAAGGTGATATTTTCTGACACGCTCAACCAGGGCAACAGCGAGTAGTTTTGAAACACTACCATGCGATCGGGTCCAGGTTCTTTCACCTCGCGCCCTTCTAGAATCACGCCACCGGAAGTAGCTCTATCTAATCCAGCAATAATATTTAGCAAAGTGGATTTGCCACAACCAGAGTGTCCGATCAAGGAAACAAATTCTCCTTGGGGGATCTTGAGGTCGATATTTTTTAGCGCGGTGTAGGTGTTGCCGTTGGGCAAGGGAAATATGCGATCAATGTGGTCTACTTCAACAAATACAGACATGACTTATTTAAGGCTGGAGGGTAAAGGCTACGAGCAGAATGAACGAAGAATTTGTGTTTTATGCTTTATTCTGCGTAACGTACTTCATTTTTATTACTCATTTCTGTTCTTCTGGAACTACTTTGCTGGCAATAAATGCTACTAGCCGATCCAGCAGTAGACCAACAATCCCGACATAAATTAGTGCCAAGATAATTTGGCTAAGTAGGGAACTATTGTAAGCATCCCAGATAAAGAAGCCAATGCCGACTCCACCAACTAGCATCTCTGCGGCAACAATTGCTAACCAAGATAAACCGATGCCAATTCTCAAGCCAGTAAATATATAAGGAACCGTAGCTGGAAAGAGAATTTTGAAGAAATACTTAGAACCAGACAATTTCAATACTCTAGCGACATTTCGGTAGTCTTGGGGCAATTGCTGAACGCCTACCGTTGTATTGATAATGATTGGCCAAATTGAGGTGATGAAAATAACGAAAATTGCTGAAGGATTAGATTGCTGAAAAGCAGCTAAAGAAATCGGCAACCATGCCAAAGGTGGAACAGTCCGCAACACTTGAAACAAAGGGTCTACAGCGTTATAAACCCAGACATTCGCACCGATCAAAATGCCCAAAGTAATCCCAACAATGGCTGACAAAGAGAAGCCCACAGCTACCCGTTTTAAGCTCTCCAATAGCTGCCAACCGAGTCCTTTGTCTGTGCCGCCGTTATCAAAGAAGGGATTAATAATAAAAGGGTCCCAAGTCTCTTGAACCATTGTGATTGGCGATGGTAATCTGGGGCTGTCACCTAAAGTTAGCAACTGCCAGATAGCGACAAATATAGCGATCGCAATTATTGGCGGAATAATTTTTTTGCTTAAGATCGAAATAATTTCTTTTTGGGCAGTTTTCTTTTTACTTTTACTGCGACTTGGAAGGGTTGCGGTCATCCTCTAACTTCTCCTAGGTGTGCTGATTCTTGGCAATGGCTGGGCATCAGGGCAGTAGTTTTTATCTAACTACCGCACCGATTGAGGATTTAGGCTTTCTTAATCTTGAGAGATTTTAAGTAAGCGGCGGGATTTGCGGGATCGAAGGTGACACCATCAAAAAACTTTTCTACCCCACGAGATGTACTGGTCGGAATTTCGGCGGCGGGAACTCCTAGTTCTTTAGCTGCTGCTTTCCACAAGTCTTCACGGTTTACTTGATCGATAATTTTTTTAGTGTCTGTATCGGCAGGAATATAACCCCAACGGATATTCTCGGTCAAAAACCACAAGTCATGACTCTTGTAAGGGTAAGAAGCGTTATCTGCCCAAAACTTCATTCTGTATGGGTAGTCTTGGACTGTGCGACCGTCGCCGTAGTCAATATTGCCTTTAGAACGCTCGATAATATCTTTGGCTGGAACCTTAAACCACTTTTGTTTGGCGATGATGTCGATCATTTCCTCTTTGTTTTCAGATTTTTCACACCACTGTTGCGCTTCTTGTACTGCCATCAGCATTGCTTTAGCAGCATTGGGGTTTTTATCTACCCAGTCGGCGCGCATTGCAAAAGCTTTTTCGGGGTGATCGTTCCATAGTTCACCAGTAACTAAAGCGGAGTATCCTTGCTTTTGGTTAACTAGCTGGGCGTTCCAAGGTTCGCCTACGCAGAAGGTTTCCATGTTGCCTACTTTCATGTTGGCAACCATTTGAGGGGGTGGTACGGGAACTACAGAAATGTCGGAGTCAGGATTTACTCCTCCGGCTGCTAACCAGTAGCGCATCCACAGGTCATGAGTACCACCGGGGAAAGTAATCGCGGCTTTGAGTTCTTTGCCAGAGGCAATAGATTTACTAAAAGCATCTTTGAGGGGCGCGCTATCTAAGCCCACTTTCATATCCTTATAGGTGTTAGCAACGGAAATTCCCTGTCCGTTGGTATTTAGCCGCGCCAAGATGTACATGGGTATTGGCTTACCTTGGGTAATCGTCCCCAAAGCCATTAAGTAAGGCATGGGCGACAATATATGCGCTCCATCAATACCGCCGCCGCCAGAACCCAATACTAAGTTATCGCGGGTTACGGGCCAAGATGCTTGTTTTTCTACCGTGACATCAGTCATGCCGTACTTGGTAAAAATACCTTTTTCGAGCGCCACAATTAGGGGAGCGGAATCTGTCAGGGCAATAAATCCTAACTTCGCGCTGGTTGTTTCTACTTTTGGGGCATTAGCGGCGGTACTAACATTGGCAACGGGGCTTGCACTCCCACCGCTATTAGCTGTATCCGTTGGACCAGAAGAGCAGCCATGAGCTAATAGAGAACCTGCTGTAGCCGCGCCTGCTGTAATAATGAATTGTCTTCTGGAAATATTTGTCATGTGGTATTAATTTAAGTTCTGTAAGTTGTGTAAGGGGCGTTGGTACAGTAGTTACTCCTGACTTCAGGTAGAAACTAAAGCTTTTTCTGTGGGTTTTGCTTGAAAATGCTCGATCAGCAAGTCGCGCAACACGGGTTGCAAGTCTTCGCAGGGGATGCCTTTAGTTACGCAAGTTCCTAGATGAGCATCTTTGCCAACCGTCCCACCCATATAAATGTCAACGCCTTCTACAGGTTTGCCATTTTTGCGGGCTTTGGTTCCCATCAAGCCGATGTCTGCAACTTGGGGTTGTCCGCAGGAATTGGGGCAACCAGTCCAGTGAATGCGGACGGGGCGGGTTAGCTCTATTTCTTGAGCTAAAGATGCGATCGCATTTAGGGCGCGATTTTTGGTTTCAATTAAAGCAAAGTTGCAAAATTGCGCTCCCGTACAAGAAACTAATCCCCGCATTAGTGGTTCGGGATTGATAGAAAATTTAGCTAACACGGGTTCTTTGCAAAGTGCTTCTAGGCGCGAGTTGGGGACATTGGGAATAATCGCGTTTTGCTCGACGCTAAACCGAATTTCACTACTACCATAAACTTCTCCAATTCGTGCTAATTCAAACAAATCTCCAGCATCTAGCCGTCCGACGGGAATATGCAAGCCGACATAGCTCAATTGGGGCTGCTTTTGGCTATAAACGCCGATATGATCGCGCTTTTCCCAATCTATTTCATCTTTTTCGGCAGCACTAAGTAAAGCTTTACCTAATTGCTTTTCTACTTCTGTGCGAAACTTATCGACACCCCACTCATCAATTAGCCACATTAACCGGGATTTTTGCCGATTCGCCCGCAAGCCGTTGTCGCGGTAAACTTCTAAAACTGCTCTGCATACAGCAACTACATCGGAGGGTGCAACCCAAGCATCGAGAGGAATCGCCGCATCGCAGCGCTTAGCTGAGAAAAAGCCCCCAACTAAAACGTTGAAGCCAAATTGCTCGTTTTTATAAGCAGGAATAAATGCTAGATCGTTGATTTCGGCGTGAATTGAGTTGTCTCGTCCGCCAGAAATAGCGATGTTGAACTTTCTTGGCAAGTTTGTAAATTCTGAATTACCCTCGCCTTTACTTGTAATCATGTCCTGAATTTGAATTGCCAGTTCCCGCGTATCAAATAGTTCATCCGCATCCAACCCGGCGATTGGATCGCCTGTAATATTGCGAACATTGTCCATTCCTGACTGGACGCTAGTTAAACCTACGCGCTGAAATTTATTAAAAATATCTGGCAAGTCTTCGATTCGCACGCCGCGCAATTGAATATTTTGTCTAGTAGTTATGTCCGCGCAACCATCATCGCCATAGCGTTCGATTACTTCGCCCAATACTCGCAACTGACGGCTATTGACAATCCCATTAGGTAAGCGCAGGCGCATCATGAATTTACCAGGAGTGACGGGACGAAAGAACACGCCTAGCCATTTGAGCCGATGTTCCCTGTCCGTATCGTCCATAGCTTCCCAGCCAATAGATGCAAATTGTGCTAATTCAGCTTTTACTGCTAACCCATCTTTTTCGCTTTTGAATTTTTCAAATTTATTTAGGCTTGTTTTGGCGATCGCTGCTTCTGTCATGAACTAGACCTTATATTTTCGTTTACCTAGCTTTAGCTGAAGTCGCATACATTAAAAAATTTTGCTATTTGCTGCTAGGTTATTAGACTTCAAGCACTCAGTTCGTATCAGTGGCTACACCATTTAGGCGAACTAGATTTGGGCAGAGTATGTTAAACAATCTTTAAAATGCTTGCTAGTATTCAAGTTAGGATTAATCAACAATCAAGTTCGTATCTTTAGTTACAAAATATTGCGTTATATGACTAAAACGCATAAAAAATATGTAATTTTTTCATACAAAATCTATCAACAGTAAGATGACTAGCCGCAACTGCGACTAAAAATCTGAAATTAAGTAAATAGTTGAAAAGTTTTTTATATTAAATTTATTGGGAATAGGATGAACCGTCGAGCTTTTTTGAACTGGGTGGGTGTAGGTTGGTTGGGGGTGCGGTCAAAACCTGTTGGTTCTTGTACAGTAGCCATACTCGCAGCCTAACTATTTATTCTGCTGCTTGTTGATTTATTTATGCCCGCCTCATTTTGAAGTGCGCGTCATCTTCGCCTTCAACA
>NZ_JBYCCV010000054.1:0-25875 GCF_057473825.1 Aliterella sp. E5.1 | reverse complement strand
GCCTGTGGAGGCTGAGTAAGTCCAAAATCGTCACCGGATGGTAGAGGCATCGGCTGTTGAGACGGGAAGCTCCGAGGACGAATAAAACCGTCCCTGAATTGAGTTGAGATTGGGAAGCCCCAACCTCAGTGAAGCAGGTTGGGGTACTTCACAGATCGAAGGACGAGTAACAAAAGCTGTAACTGAAGAATTAGTTAAAAGAGGTCATCCCGTTAAAATGGTTGATGATTATACCGATACAATGGGACACGCAGGAGCAATTTTAATCGATCCTAAAACTAATGTTAAATCGGGGGGAGCCGATCCACGCGGAGATGGAGCCACCGTCGGATATTGAGCGGACAATTTTTCAATAGTGCGATTTGTCACCAAGGCGATCGCACTAAAACATATATTTTTAGCGATAGTTGGTAAACTGCAATGCTACAGGTAATTCTTCTTGCTTCAACCTTTGAATTACTACTTGCAAATCGTCTTTATCTTTACTAGAAACTCTTACCGAATCGCCTTGAATTGAAGGTTGTACTTTCTTAAACTCATCGCGAATCAGTTTACTAATTTGCTTAGCTATTTCTTGACTAATACCTTTTTTTAGCTTAACTTCTTGACGCACGCGATTGCCGCTTGCTGATTCTACTTTGCCGTAATCAAATATTTTTAGAGAAAGATTGCGTTTAGCAGCTTTTTGCTGAAGGATGGAGTGGACGGCATCTAAAGTAAATTCACTATCGGTACTAATATTGATTGCTTCACCGCCTAGTTCTACAGTGGTTTGAGTGTCTTTGAGGTCGTAGCGGCTTTTGATTTCTCGAACGGTTTGATCGATCGCATTGACCAGTTCTTGTTGGTCAAAGTCGCTCACAATATCGAAAGAATAAGTAGAAGCCATAATCAAGAAGTAAATAGTAATACACCTAATAGTCAAGCTTAGTCGCTATCAGCCATGCAGTACGCTGAGAACAAACAGCGTCCCCGAACAAAGACTACCAATAGCAAACATCAAACTTCGTCCTAGGGGTATGTTAGCAATATAAAACCCTGAGTATAGCAACCGCGCCACTACAAAAGTAATGGCAGCAGTAGTAGCTACTTGGGAGTTTTGACCTGTAACGTAAGCCATCAGCGCGGCGGCGGCGAAAATTGGGAAAGCTTCGAGGGTGTTTTGATGCGCCCAATTAGCCCGTTGAGCATAGGGCGGTAACTTATCAAACAGTGCGCGCGGCGCAGCCATATCGTAACCTACTTGAAATCGCCCGTAAGCGACCGCTAAATAGGGAATATAGATTAGGACTGCTGCCGCCACAATACACGCTAAAAAAACTGTAGGCGCGGTTAATATTGAGATCATTTTTTGCTAATCAAAGTAAAATAAAGTGACCACTTTCCTTTGATCTTCTGCCTCTTGGCAAGTTTGTAACAAAGTGCGGCTGTCATGGAAAGCAAAACAAATTAGTTGCTGACAACGAGAAACAATTTCTTGATTGCACAGCGAACTTGCTTCAGCTAAAGATAGGCGATCGTTACCAGGATTTTCAACTAAGTGCATAACTTGCTCTAGTTGCTGGCGAGATTCTTGGGGTTGACGCTCCAAACTTTGCGGCAAAATTACCGTTAGCAAGTTAGGATCGGCACGCATTGCGCCGCGAATTGCCGCCGAATTAGTTCCGGTTGCACCAGAAGTTAGCAACCGATTTCCTGACAAAACTAAAGCGTAGCTCATCATCTCAATTAAGTGCTGATGAGTAAGGGGGACATGGCGCGAACCTAGCAAGGCAATCCGTTTAGAGCCTGTTTGCTGGATTGTCGCTAGTTCTTGCGCTAAGGTATCGATTTTGGGTAGGTCTATGGACTGACTCAAGTTGGCGCGATTGCTGTAAAACAACCTCGTTATTTTAGCAGACCGAGCCGCTAATGAATGCGATCGCCCTGCTTTAAGGCAAAGCTACCGCCGCCTTGAGTCCTAATACAGACAATAAACGGTCAATATCAAAATGATCCTGCATCAATTGGCGAATACACTCTACCTTAACTGGCTCGTGCAGCCGCACTTGTCCAAAAGCGCGATCGACAATTTCTACCGTGGAGAGGGTATCGAGATCGACAGATAATATGGGAATTTCTAATTCTTCCGCTTTATTGAGAATAAAATCGGGGGGTGGCAATTGTCCGGTGAGAATTAGGCATTGAGTAGAACTTTCTAAGGCTGCTAGTTGAATTTCTACGCGATCGCCTCCAGTCACTACCGCCATGTTGCGCCGCTTGCGGAAGTATTTTAAGGCAGAATTTACATTCATTGCGCCAATAGCTAGGCTTTCTACCATCAAGTTTGTGCGATCGCGCCGACAAAGCACCTCTGCTTGCAACTGGTTGACAAGTTCGGCAACGCTGACACTCCGCAGCAAGTCATTTTTGGGCAGCATTCCGAGTACGGGGATATTTTGCTGCTCTAAAAACGGACGCATTTGGGTATTGGCAAATTCTAATTCATCGCTGGGAATGTCGTTGAGCAAAACGCCAATTA
Organism: Aliterella sp. E5.1; assembly: GCF_057473825.1. NCBI lineage: Bacteria > Bacillati > Cyanobacteriota > Cyanophyceae > Chroococcidiopsidales > Aliterellaceae > Aliterella > Aliterella sp. E5.1. The sequence continues at coordinate 23,354 of NZ_JBYCCV010000054.1, read as the reverse complement.
AGGATTTCCCCAAACTTTGCTTTGCCGATAACAAAGCCTCCATCGATAAAACCGAGTTGTAGCGTACTACCAATAATACGGCGGCATCAACAGCTTGAGCAACTTGCGGCAAACTGAGATCGAATAAAACTCCCTCAGCTAAATTACCCGCACCTTCAAGCAAAACTAAATCGCTGCCAGTTTTTTGTAAGTATTGCCTTGCTTCTTGTTGATAATTAGTCTTGTCATCACCGCTTAGACGTTTTTTTGCAGTAGCGGCGTTCAAGTTTAGCAGGGTTGGTAATAATCGATTTGCTGGCAAATCGAGTACTTGCTTGATAAATTCAACATCTGCTTCCCCTACCTGTCCTTGGTCTTCAAAACTACTACCTACAGGCTTGCCATAGGCAATATCTAGCCCTTTTTTTTGCAATTGATGAGCTAGACCTAGGATCGTAGCAGACTTACCACTATAAGCCTCTGTTGACCCAATTAGTAAATGTTTAGCAGATGTTGGCACGTTCTACTCCTTATTTCATCAGAGGCAGTATATCCAGGAGTCTCCTAGATTCAATACTTACCTACAACTTTTTGTTTATTCTAAGTCCAACTTGGGCGTTCGGGGGTGATAAGAATATCGCGAATGCAAAGCTAATTTTTAGCTAAATTTAAAGTTTAATCTTCCTTACGCAAGAGTTTGCGATAAAACCCTTTGGGAAAGTCGGTAGTCTGTGCTAGTTGAAAACTGACTACTACATCAATTAAAAAATCTACTAATACTGAACTTGCCATCATAATTTCGTAACTTAGCTCGGCGTTACCGTCAAACTGCATCCGACACCGAATTAAATCGGCAGGTAAAATCGAAACGTTCCAAGTAGCAACAAAAGGAATACTGTCTCCAGCCTCAATTTTGCGCTGTCCTTCTAGCACTCCTTTTTTATATAAGCTGATGGCTAAGGGCAGAATATTGCGCTTATTTCCCTGAAAATAAGGCATATACACGCGGACATCTTGGGGATTAGCTGGCTGTAGTTGGGCGATCGACATAATTAAATATTCCTTAATTTTATGTAAATTGATGGCTAACAGGCAGTTGACAAAAGGCTGCTGACCATAATATTCCCAAAATTGACCTATTAATTACATAGAAATTTACTAATTTAGGCGGCAAGTTTCTTTAGTTAGAGTCAAAATGATTGACTCACGGTTTATTATGGGCTGAAGATGACTTAAGAAATTTCTGGTGAGCAAATTCTATGGCTCCACTGGTTGCCAACTACTACTTGACCTATCGCTGTAATGCTCGCTGTCACTTTTGTAACATTTGGGCATTAGAACCGCCAAAGGAAGCGGATTATGAGACAATTGCACGCAATTTAGTTGATTTACGCAAGCTAGGTGTAAATTACATCGATTTTACTGGTGGCGAACCATTGTTACGCGCCGATGTTGGTCAAATATACCAAGAGGCGAAGCGCCTAGGTTTTATGACCAGCATGACGACAAATACAATTTTGTACCCCAAAAAAGCGAAAGAAGTTCAAGGTTTAGTAGACTTTTTGAATTTTTCCTTAGATGGCGCGGATGCTGAAACTCACGACAAATCGCGGGGAGTAAGAATTTTTGACAATTTAGTCGAATCGGTAAAAATCGCCCAATCTTTAGGTGAATACCCCGTACTCAACCATACCGTCACGGCGCAAAACTATGAGCGGATTAACGAAATTGGCGAATTGGGACAACGCTTAGGGGTGCGAGTATGGCTAAACCCAGCTTTTACCGCCTATGACAACTACAATTGCCAAAAAAATCCGACTCCCGACATGGTAGCGGCAATTCAAGCTAGTGGAAAGAAGTATAAAAATGTCGGGTACAATAAAGCAGCATTGGCTTTTATTGAAGCTGGAGGCAATGATACCAAAAATCCCCGTTGTAAAGCGGTAGATGCGGTAATTGCAATTTCTCCCGACGACCAACTGCTCCTACCCTGTTACCACTTCGCCCAATCTGGCGTACCCATTAACGGTAAGCTATACGAGCTTTATCGCGAATCGGAAGAAGTGGAAAAGTATCGCGCTTCTCAAGGGAAGCTATCAGTCTGTGAAGGCTGTACGGTATGGTGTTATTTGATCCCTAGCTTCAATATGGGCGTAGACAAATACTGGTGGCTAAATACGGTAACTTATGCCAGCGAATTCCTGGCCCGAAAACGATTCCTACAACGAGCTTGACGCACTTAATTCGTTGTTGTCTGAGTTCTCTGAACCAGAAGAATCAGATCAAAGTGTTGATGTGTTAGAGATGTCAGCAACATCTCTAACTAGCTACCAAGGACGCAGACGCAAAGCGGCGGTAGTTTTGACAGTAGTTTGGGGCGGCACGATCGCCCTAAACGTAGTTTCATGGGGTACGTGGTTTGTCTTAGGCATGACAACAATTTTTGGAATTCATGCTTTGGGACTTGTATTTACTCGCCCCCGCATAGCACCAGCACCATTATCAGGCGATTTGGCAAATTGTCCTACCGTTTCGTTGCTAGTTGCCGCCAAAAATGAAGAAGCGGTAATTAGCAATTTGGTGAAAATGTTATGCAGTATCAGTTACCCCGTAGATAAATACGAAATTTGGGTAGTTGACGATCATAGTACGGACAAAACACCAGTTTTGTTAGCAAAACTGGCACAAAAATATCCGCAGCTAAAAGTATTGCGCCGCCAAGAAACCACTGGTGGTAAATCTGGCGCTTTAAATGACGTATTGCCATTGACAAAAGGGGAATTTTTAGGGGTATTTGATGCCGATGCTCAAGTATCGCCTGATTTGTTGCGGCAAGTATTGCCATTATTTGACAGACAAGCAGTAGGAGCGGTGCAAGTAAGAAAAGCGATCGCTAATGTTGGCACTAATTTCTGGACGAAAGGGCAAAGCGCAGAAATGGCACTAGATAGCTATATGCAGCAACAGCGAATTGCTAAAGGCGGCATAGGCGATTTGCGGGGAAACGGTCAATTTGTGCGACGAACGGCTTTGCTGCGCTGCGGAGGCTGGAATGAGGAGACAATTACCGATGACTTGGACTTAGCTTTACGCTTGCATATAGACCAGTGGGATATTGAGTTTTTGAGCTTTCCCCCAGTGATGGAAGAAGGCGTAACTACGGCAGTTTCTTTATGGCATCAGCGCAATCGCTGGGCTGAAGGTCAATCCCAGCGCTATTTAGATTATTGGCGAGCAATTTTTAGCAATCGGCTGGGAAAGGTAAAAACTTTCGATCTAGCGATGTTTTTGCTCATTCAGCACATTTTACCGATCGCCGCTATCCCAGACTTGATGATGGCAATGGTCCGCAATCGAGCGCCCGTGATGGCTCCCTTGACAGGGTTAACGCTGAGTTTGTCAGTGGTATCCATGTTTATGGGTTTGAAGCGGGAGCGCAAAGAGGAACCGTTGAGTGCGGCAGCATTTTTTAGTATTATGCTGCAAACTCTCCGGGGTACGATTTATATGCTCCACTGGTTAGTTGTTATGGTTGGCACTACGGCACGAATGTCGGTTAGACAAAAGCGGCTGAAGTGGGTGAAAACTGTACATGAAGGCAACCAAGAAGGTTAAAAATCTGCGTCATCATCCGTTTCCTCCTCATCCCAGTCAATCGCAGCAGTAGAAATCTGTGCCACTGAGATAGGAGGTTTTGGAGTATTGCTAAAAGGTGCGTCTAAATTAAAATTTACCGTTTCACCTTTAAAAGCTTCCGCCAAACGCTGAGAAGCAAGTTCTAATTTATCATCAACTATTTCAACGGCTGTTTCTGTACTGGGCGCAGTTATTTCTGCTTGAAAACCTTTAGGGATAGATGAATCATCCTCCTCTTTTGAAAAGCTAGGGAAACCGCTCTCCCTAGCTTCTGGCGTTTCCACTGGGTTGAAGTTTGCGGAGATAGTAGGCGGTGGTGATTTTGCTATTGGTAACGGGGTGGCGGCTTCTGGCTTAGATGGCGGTGGATTTGAAAAACTAGGCGATCGCGATTGTTCTTTTGGCGGTACTTTAGTCTCGCTGCTACTAACTTCTAAAACTACTTTTACTTTTTGCGGGACTAAGTTTTGAAAAGCAGATTCAATACTCGGTACTTTATTTTGTGCCAACTTGAGCAATTGTTGAGAGGTAATTCCTACTCGCGCCAAACTCCCATCAAAAGATAGCAAGCGGCAATGTTGACTTACTAGCGCTTGGGCGGAAAGCGGTTGAATCTGCTTGACTACTTGTTGCCACAAATCGATATTTTCGGTTGCTACAGGTGTTGTGGAAGGTTCAGGTTCGGCGCTTGGAGTTGGAGAGTGGATTTCTGGGGGTGCAATCGGAGTTGCAGGGGTCGATATTTGCTCAATTGTGGGTGTCAAAGTTGCAGGGGTAGACATTTGCTCAATAACTGGATTTGGTTTGAGTTCTTGAAGCGGTTTACTAACAATTTCTGGAGGAGTTGCGACGGCAGATTTTTGAGCAGTATTGGTAGACAATAATCCCAGTAATGTTACTTCTAACCACAAACGCGGCTGAGTAGAGTGTTTGACTTGGACTTCGCTTTTTGCTAGGTGCTGTTGTCCATTAACAATAGTGGCAATTTCCAAATTATTCGCTATTACCCGTAGTGCGTCCCAAGTTGCGGGGGTAAGAGCAACTAGATCGCTGCGACTAGGAGCAGTTTTAGCAATTAGTAAGTCTCGGTAGAACCCAGCGAGATTTTGCAGAACTATCAAGGGTTCTCGCCCCCTGTCCATAATTTTTCGGGCGCTTTCCAAAATAGTATCGGGATGGCTAAGGGCGATCGCATTTAATAATTCCAAGCAATCTTTTTCGCTTACTGAGCCAGCTAAATCCCACACTCTCTCGATGGTAATTTCTCCTGATAATAAGCTCAACTGATCGAGCAAGCTTTCCGCATCCCGCAAGCCGCCTTGAGCAAGCTGAGCTACCACTTGCAAAGCATCGGCATTAATACTGATACTTTCTTCTGTCGCAATGTAGTGCAAATGATTGACCATTGCCTGAAGCGGAATGCGGCGAAAATCAAACCTTTGACAGCGAGAAATAATTGTTGGTAAAACTCGCTCTGGATCGGTAGTTGCTAAAACAAATACCACGCTTTTTGGTGGTTCTTCTAAAGTTTTTAGCAAGCAGTTGAACGCCGCCCCCGATAACATATGACATTCATCGATCGCATAAACTTTGTAGCGACACTGTACGGGGGAAAATTGGGCGCGTTCGATAATTTCCCGAATATTGTCTACACCTGTATTACTAGCAGCGTCAATTTCAATCACATCTAAAGCAATGCCTTTGGTAATTCCTTGACAAGCATCGCACTTGCCACAAGGCTTTTCTGTAGGAACAGGGCTACTCAGACAATTAAGAGATTTAGATAAAATCCGGGCGCTAGAAGTTTTACCCGTCCCTCTTGAGCCTGTAAACAAGTAAGCTGGGGCAATTTGGCTTTTGCGGATGGCATTAGTAAGCGTAGTCGCGATCGCTTCTTGTCCGACCAAATCGGCGAAAGTCTGTGGGCGATATTTATGATGTAGCGGCTCGTAAGACATTGGTTTAAATACATTTCCTCCTACTAGGATAAAGGAGCCTGGGACGAAATGTTTATTTAGTTAGTACAAAATTACTACAGGAGTTTAGTTTTGCGGCGATCGCCTTTTTCTGCCCTTGACTCGGAAACAATTGGCTTAATCTACGGTTTTTTGGGCGTACTTTGCTTTAGCTTAACTTTACCCGCCACACGGGCGGCGGTAGCAGATTTAGATCCAGTTGTAGTTGGGCTGGGACGATCTATGGTGGCGGCGATACTGGCAGCGATATTATTGGGAATTACGCATCAAAAGCGCCCGACTCGCAAGCAAATAAAAAGCCTGATAATCGTTGCTTTGGGTGTAGTAATTGGGTTTCCAATTTTATCAGCTTGGGCAATGCTAAACTTGCCCGCTTCCCACGGAGCAATTGTTTTAGGGATTGGTCCCTTAGTAACCGCGATCGCTGGAACTCTCCGTACAGGCGATCGCCCTTCCGTGGGGTTTTGGCTGGCGAGTATTTTGGGCAGCGCAACGGTAGTTGGTTTTGCTGTCTACTCTGGGGCGGGACACCTGCAATTAGGGGATTTAGCATTACTCGGAGCAATGATTGCAGCAGCTTTTGGCTACGCGGAGGGGGCGCGGTTAGCGCAAGTAATGGGGGGATGGCAAGTAATTAGTTGGGGGCTAATAGTCGCTGTACCAATGATGCTTTTGCCTGTTATTGCCGCCATCTGGCAGTATGGTTTAGTGGCATCTCCTACAGCGTGGTTGGGCTTTGGCTACGTGTGTGTATTTAGTCAGTTTTTGGCGTTTTTTGCTTGGTACAAAGGCTTGGCAATTGGCGGTGTGGCGCGGGTAGGACAAGTTCAACTATTGCAGCCATTTTTGACAATTGCCGCCTCAGCGATGTTATTGGGTGAAGCAATTTCTCCCCTTGCTATTGGCACGGCAATTGTTGTGTTTATAATTGTCATTCTGGGCAAAAAAGCAGCAGTAAAACGTTTGCCAACTTAAAGCTATATCAGCGAACATCGGCGCTGCAAGGCTGATTTAAGCAATACTTGGTACTCTAAATCTGCAATTTGATAAGCCCCAAACCGTTCCAAGTGTGGATTCATCATTTGGGCATCAAACAGGGCAAAGCAATGCGATCGCAATCTCTCGACTAATTTCACCATGGCAACTTTTGAACCATCGGGAATGCGGTAAAACATTGATTCGCCGATAAATATACCCCCAATCGCAATACCCAAAATTCCCCCAGCTAATTCGTCACCAACCCAAGTTTCAAAGCTATAAGCCCAGCCAGTTTGATAAAGCGCTAAGTATATGTCTTGCAATTCCTGAGAAATCCAAGTAGTTTCGCGGTTAGCACAGCCAGTTACTACAGCCTTAAAATCACGATTGATAGCAACCGTAAAGCGATCGGAGTTTAAAACGCGCTGCAATGACTTGGGGTAGCGAAATCGAGCATCTAAAGGAATCAAAGTGCGATCGCAGCTAGAATACCACTGCAAACTTTCTCCTTCCTCCGCCATCAGAAAGTAACCTTGAGCATAGCCCTCAATAATGGCTAAAACATCATATTCCATTTATTAAGTCGCACATCTAAAACAATTGAACAAGTTTTAGCACTATCAACTATTGAAAAATTTAAAATATAGTCAAATCGTAGCGTAACTGACTTATAAACGAACTACCGTCCCTTTAAAATTAGCTTGCAAGATCTGGGAGGCTTTTTTTGTACGCGATCGCGCAGCTAGTAATATTCCTATTAACAAAACTCCACCAAAAAAGTAATGTGATATCAATAATTTAGAATACAAAGCTTTAAATAGTGGATTTGAAATATTAGCCGTAATTACAGGCAAGGATGTCAAAAGAATACTACTAATTATTAGACTATCCCAAACTTTTCCCCGTGGTACTGCCAACTTATTAGCAATATAAAGAGAAAAAGGCAACAACCGAAATAGATAATAATGCGTCCAAGAAATTGGGCTAATTAACAAAGCCAAACAAAGTACAATTGAAAATTCTAAGTTCTCTTGTTCTATAATAGTAGGTGCTTTTTTGCGCCAAAAAACCCACGCCGTTCCACCTAATAAAATTAATTTCAAAAGAGTTCGATCGACACTTGCCAGCCTTTGCAGCAGATGTTGGGCTTTAACTCCTCCACGCTCCAAAACGCTGAGATGATCCGTATCGAGAATATACATCTACGTTTCGTCAGATGACTGTCCAGGACTGATGCGGAGAGATTCACGATACTCCCGCCCCAACTGCATCGCTTCATCATAAACTGATTCGTCAGCAAAAGTCCCAGCGATTTGTTCCCACCAAGGTTTTGAGGACGAGTCCTTTTCTATTTTGTGTTTAAGCCGTGCAACTTCAGTTTCTAAATGGGATAAGCGTTCTTCTATCTGCTCTGGCATTGGCGCAAAGCCTCCTTTGAAATCCAATCTTACTTTGAGCGTAGGTTACTGGTTAAGATTAAGTATGAGCGCGTTCGCACTTCTTGCTTTTTCTTAACGAAGTGCGAACGCATCTGTGGAAATAAAGACTTTGCACCTCGAACCCACTAGACGCGAGCATCTTGTTCCGCCATCAAAAAGTAACCTTAAGCATAACTTTCAGTGATTGCTAAAATTCTCATATTTCATTTATCGTTCAACATGGGTAATTCCTGCTTGACTATTTTTTGCTTCATAGTTGCACAACGTATTAGTTTATAATTATCCTGAAAGTTAAGTTTATTCTTGGTTGTACGTGTTTTGAGGTTTTTGGAATTTGGTGCTGCCAGAAGTGCTGAGTTTCACCAGCCATGAGAAGAAAACTGCCATGTGTTAACTCAATTTCGGTTTTTAAATCTTTATCTTTCCTGTGCCGGAACATAAATCTTCTTGTTTCACCAAAACTAACAGAGCCGATTGTAGGATTTTTACCTAATTCTGGCTCTTTGTCAGAGTGCCAGGAGATTCCATCATTTCCATGCCGATAAAGATTGAGCAGAACACTATTAAACTTGACTCCGGCAGCATCTTCAATTCGCTCTTTCACTTGCAGCAAGGTTGGTGTCCAAGGTTCAGGATTAAGGCGAATACCTGAAAACTTGTACGATTTATCTTGATCGCCGTACCAAGCAGTCTTTCGCGGCAAAGCTATATCTTTGCCGTAAAGCTTCATTGTGTCTTGCCGCCAGTTAATCTCGTCATACAAAATCTTGAATATTTCATCACTTTCTTGTAAGCCAAAGAAGTTTTGGTAGAAAGTAACCTCTGCCTCTGGCATTGATAAAACATCACCTATTAGCTTATTGGTCGTATCAGTGATAAAACCAAAGTCAGAAAATAAGTTTCCTTGAACAAAACTTACAACAGGTTTACTTATCATAAAAATTGTTTCCTTAGCTCTAAGTCAAGTTAACAGTGAATTGATTTTCACATCTACCTATTCTACGCCTCTCATACTGGGCGTGTTTGACATAAAAAACTTCCCCATAAATTTCTTCATCTGAAGTAGATGCTACAGTAATTTGCTGAGAGTGATTCTGTATAAAAAGATTGAAAAATTTTCCCAATCTTTTTTGCCGCACGTTTTCTGGACTTGTACAAATGAAGCGATTAAGTCCACGAAAAGAGCCAACAATCATTTGATAGAGTTGTGTCAGATCAAATCCTTCTACGTCTATTATGTTAGAGAATAGGTGAATTTTGATGCTATCAATTTCCGAAACTAAGTCTGTACAAGTTAAGTTGTCTAGTTACTTATCAATTGGTTTTACCATAGAGGCAACTGAAGCATCGTTTTGAAACATTTGTCGAATAAGGCTGCTACCCTGCTGTAATGAAATCATAGATGGTTCTATAAGGGTAATAGATAAAACATTGACATCGATATTGTTCTCAATCAGGTAGTCAATCAGAACGCAACTTGCTAAAGCTTGACCACATCCCCAATCAATAATCTCTATGTTTCTATCTTTGATATTTTCAAATTTTGTTGACGCATATGCTGCATAGAGTTTGTAAAAGTGATGCCCCCCGTAAAGGGCAATATATCTAATGCACTCTGCTTCAGTCATTAGAACTTTTGTCCCGTTATCTAAACTGTCATAGGGAACTTGAAGCTTTGCTTTTGTCACACAATCTTTGTAAATATTATTAAAGAATCTGATTTGTGCTTCCTGTAGACTGGGAATTTTCATGAAAATTAATAGTGCTGCATAAAGGGTCTATTTATTAGACTTCCCAAAATACAACCTCAATGAACAGTCGCTCTATGATAAATACAAGGCTGATTGGAATTTACTACAGCAAAATACAAATTGTTATAACTTCCGAGCCAAAAATATAGACTGTTGGCACGATAATGTATTAAAAGCCAAAATCTCATATATTTCTGGCGACTTCTTACTATGGCTGAACCAATCCAAGCAATTACGCTTCCACTACCTCAAGACCCTGTACAAGAGGGTGAATGGCTGCGAAACTCCTTAGAGGGGTGGCTAAATGAAGAATTTTTACCAGAGCCAGTCAACGAGCAAATCGCGCGAAGGGCGGCGCAGATTTTTGTTAGGCAAAGAATGGAAGGGGAAAACGATTTGGGAAGTCTTGTCATTGCGATCGTTACGGAGATGCAAGCCTTTGACTTTTCTAAAAGCTTTTATGGAGAATTTGCGATCGCCAATGCGGTTAGCGATCTGCTTTTAGATAGTCTGGGTATCGATCGCTGTTGCGGACAATAGAACTTAAATAAAACTCCTCTCTCTTGAAAAGTTTTGCGCCGGGTGTCTTCTGAGCCGTGTCGAAGGGAAACCCGGACGCGCAAACTTTTCGCTCTCTTGCAGAAAGGGGGTTTAAAATTACCAGCTAGACTTGACTACCCCTGGTAGTAAGCCTTGGTGCGCCCATTCGCGGAAAACGTTACGAGATAGCCCAAAATCGCTGTACACACCTCTAGAACGACCTGTAACCCAGCAACGGTTGCGCTGGCGGGTGCGAGAACTATCGCGCGGCAACTGCTGAATTTGTCTGTGGATAGTTAGCTTTTCCCGTTGATTGGTAGCATTCTCAAACTGTTCTATTAATGCTTGTCGCTTTTCAGCATACTTTTCTACCGTTCTGGTGCGCTTTTTCTCGCGCTCGATCATGTTCTTTTTAGCCATACAGCCTGTAATTATTTTTTCGTTTCAAACCTATCATTGTACATCTTATCCAATTCGATAAAATTTTCGTATCTAGACCAACGCACTAAAGTTAGCATTTACTTAGGAATACAGGAAAATAATTGCATGGGTAGCGAAACAATCGTTCTTTTATCTCATCGAGAAATCGAAAAAATGCGCCGCGCGGGACAACTAGCGGCAGAACTCTTGGACTATTTAGAGCCAATGGTAAAGCCAGGGGTCAGCACTCTACAACTAAATGACGCAGCCGAAAAGTGGACGCAAGCCCATAACGCTAAAAGCGCGCCTCTTGGCTATCACGGCTTTCCTAAGTCTATATGTACCAGCGTAAATGAGGTTATTTGTCACGGCATCCCGAATGCTAAACACATCCTCGCTGATGGCGACATTATTAATATAGATGTGACCCCAATTTTAGATGGTTATTATGGCGATACCTCGAAAACATTTTTTGTGGGTACGCCTTCACCGACAGCAAAAAAGCTTGTGGAAGTAACGAAAGAATGTCTGCGGCGGGGAATTGCGGAAGTAAAGCCAGACGCACGAATTGGCGATATTGGCGCAGCAATTCAAGAGTACGCCGAAGCAATGGGCTTTTCTGTGGTGCGCGAATTTGTCGGACACGGTATTAGTAATATTTTTCATACTGCGCCTCAAGTTCCTCATTATGGCACTAGAGGAAAAGGCAAAAAGTTGAGAGCAGGGATGGTATTTACTATCGAGCCGATGATTAACGAAGGAACTTGGGAATCGGAGGTACAAAGCGACAAATGGACGGCTCTTACACGGGATCGCAAATTATCAGCGCAGTTTGAGCATACAGTAGCTGTAACCAATGATGGCGTAGAAGTCCTGACCTTGCGCTCTAGGGAAACTTATCTATAGAAATTAGTTTGAGATTAGAGCTATGAAACGTTCTAATCTAAACAATGCTTTGGGATTCAAATTATGGTTGTAACTATCATCGTCATTAATCTTTTAATTGCGTCGATACTGCTATATATAGCTAGGCGAATATGGCTGTTGAGGAAAAAGCTCCAGCGCATAAATAATACTTTAATCGCTATAAATCGTAGCGCCGGGGCAGCATTATCTGGAACACCTAATGCCATTTATAAAGGGCAAATGGGTATTTATCAGCTAAAACAAAGAAACGAGCCATTGCAAATCCAAATTCAACGGGTAAGACAAGTTCTGTCCCTTTTAAGTGTTGGACAACAAGCATGGCAGCGTTTTTCCTTTCCAAATACCACTTTTTTAAATTCTCGCCTAGGACGACAAACCCCAAGATTTAGAAAATAGTGCGTGCAAACTGCGACTCTACAGTATCCTAATGACTGAATGCTAACGCGCGATCGCACATCACTAGAAAAAATCAGCCTAAAATGGGTGTAAGGAGAGAGCGAAATAATGTCTAACAACCGTTCGGGAACATTTATTGGCGGCGTATTGCTAGGTGCGGCAGTCGGAACCCTAACAGGCTTACTGATGGCTCCGCGTACAGGCAAAGAAACTCGTCAATTTTTAAAAAAATCCGCCGATGCGTTGCCAGAATTAGCAGAAGATTTGTCAACGAGCGTACAAATCCAAGCCGATCGTCTTTCTGAATCTGCGTTGCGTAATTGGGATGGAACTTTAGAGCGGCTGCGCGATGCGATTGCTGCGGGCGTAGAAGCCAGCCAAAAAGAAAGCCAAGTATTGAACCGCAATGAAGTTACTTCCGAACCATCTATGCTAGATCGCCTGTAATTACCCAAAACACTGTGATTGACCCAATATTTTGGCTTGGATTGTCCATTTTATTAGTTGCTGTCAGTCTTACGGCGGTTTTGGTGACGGCAATTCCGGCGTTACAAGAAGTGGCGCGGGCGGCTCGTAGTGCCGAAAAGTTGTTTGATACTTTGAGGCGCGATTTGCCACCGACTCTAGAAGCTATCAGGCTTACAGGCTTAGAAATTAGCGAATTAACCGATGATGTCAGCGATGGCGTAAAAAGTGCAAGTCAAGTAGTTAAACAAGTCGATCGCAGTATTGACGGGGCTAAAAAGCAAGCGCAAAAAGTTGAAGTAAGTACCCGGAGCGTGTTTGCGGGGGTAACGACAGCTTGGAAAACTTTTAATCGCCGCCCTAGTCGCCTTTCCCCTAGTCAAAGAGAATTATTAACAAGTAGCGATCGCTTTGAATATCCCCAAGAATCGAGCTTAGAAAGTGAACTAGACGATTTTCAAGCTGGCGATCGCGGTGACGATATAGAAACAACTGATAATGCCCGTCCCCCAACCCCAATTCTGAACGATCCAGAAGATGAGTAGTTGCCGATAATCTGTGCTTTTACTTGTAACTTGAAGGAAAATTGGCCCTATGCTATTAGACGATCGTCAGCCTGGTAAAACTAAGCTAAAACATAACTACAACGGTGTTTTTGCCCTCATTATTATTAATTTAGTAATTTTTATTGCCGACCATTTATTAAATCTTGATTTTATTCGCAATTTATACTTAAACTTTTCCTCTCCCGCTTGGTATCAATTTTTTACAGCGATGTTTTGTCATGCCAACTGGGCGCACCTTTCAGGAAATTTATTTTTTCTTTACATCTTTGGCAAATTAGTCGAAGAAGAAGAAGGGGTTATTGGCGTTGTCAGTTCTTATTTAATCTGTGGCTTGGGTGCAAGTGTCATGAGCTTTGTATTCCACGGAAGTAGTGCTGGCTATTCCTTGGGAGCATCAGGAGCAGTCTTTGGCTTATTTGTCGTAAGTGTTTTAATCAAATTAAGCTGGCACTGGCGCAGAGTATTGGAAGTTCTCATTCTCGGTCAATTTGTAATCGAACGGATCTTATTTGAATTTCGCCAAACGGGGATGTCCGACGGGGTAGATCATGTCGCTCATATTGGCGGGGCGTTGGTGGGCGTAGCCTTGATTATGGTGTTGATGCGCCTAGAACCCGTGAAAAAATTACGCTAATTGCTCTCTAACTCGGCTTTTTTGATTTTTGCTGCCTCTACTTTGCCAAGGATACCTATATTAGAGTAAAGTAAACAAATGTAAAGAAATATTAGTTTTAGCGTCTTTTCAACGCTGAAAAGTATTTACAAATCGTTCAAATTAAAAATACTTAATAGAATTGCTCATGCAGCGTTTTTCTTGGCAACGAATTTTCGTATATTTTTGTGCAATCTTTTTAGCAGGGGCATTATGGACTAACGTTACACCTACGGCATTAGCGTTTAATAATCCCGATTTACTCCCAGCAACACCAACCCCAATTATTGACTTAGCCAAATCTCTAACTAGCGTCCAGGAAGAAAAGTTAGCTCAAGAATTAGACCAATTTCAGACAGAAACAGGTTGGAAGTTGCGGGTTTTGACTCAATACGATCGCACTCCTGGCACTGCTGTAAAAGGTTTTTGGGGTTTGGATGAAAAAAGTATCTTGCTCGTAGCCGATTCAAGAGGCGGAAATATTCTTAATTTCAGTATTGGCGATGCAGTTTACGACCTTTTGCCTCGTACTTTTTGGATAGAATTGCAGACACGCTTTGGCAACTTATACTTTGTGCGGGAAGAAGGGGAAGATCAAGCAATTATTCAAGCCCTTGGCTCTATTGAAGGTTGTTTACGTCAAGGCGGTTGCCGGGTTGTGCCAGGATTGCCGCGAGAGCAGTGGATTTTGACATTGATTACTTCGGTACTTGGGGGGATAATTTGTGGATTTGCAGGTCAATCGCGCCGCAAAGGACAGGTTTTTTCTTGGCAATGGGCGTTAATTTTCTCGCCACTATGGGGAATTTTATTTCTCGCTTTTGGAATTGCGCCAGTAATTACCCGTACTGCCGAATGGTTGCCATTGGTGCGGAATATATCTGGATTTTTAATTGGGGTTTTGGTTGCTTTCTTGTCTCCAATTTTTAGCCGTCCTTCCGCTTCAGAGCTTTAAGGTAAACATTACAATAAAAAAAGAGTATCGCTCAATCATGTGCAGAGACATACCAAATCGGTGTGTCTTCTACCTTTATGGATAGAGTGATAGAACACGTTGACTTAGCCTCAAATGACCTCTGGTATTCAAACTTTACCGACAGAAGTTGTACATCTAATCGCCGCCGGAGAAGTAATTGATTCCTTGGCGGCGGTAGTACGCGAACTTGCCGAAAATGCTATAGATGCAGGAGCAACGCGGATTGTAATCTCTGTATGGGCGCAGCAGTGGCGGGTGCGCGTCTCTGATAATGGTTGCGGTATGAAGCTTGACGACTTAAAACAAGCCGCCACCGCTCATAGCACTAGCAAAATTCGCAATTGCGAAGACTTGTGGCAAATTAACAGTTTGGGCTTTCGGGGGGAAGCTTTGCATAGTTTGGCGCAACTAGCTCAGTTAGAAGTTCTCAGCCGTTGGCAAAGCGATGAAGCTTGGCGCGTTAGCTATTGTCCCCAAGGAGAACCTATAGAAATAGAAACGGTAGCGATCGCACCAGGTACAGTAGTTACGGTAGACAATTTATTTGGTACGTGGTGGGAGCGCCGGGAGGGATTGCCGACATTGGCGCAACAAATGAAGGCAATTCAAACCACTATTGGACAAATTGCTTTATGCCATCCTCAAGTAACTTGGGTTGTTTGGCTAGATGACCGCCAGTGGTTTACGCTTAGTTCTGGGGTAACTACTCAACAATTATTGCCGCAAATTGTCCGTCAGTTGCGCGTAGGAGACTTACAGCAATTAAAAGTTGAATTACCGCAACTGGGATCAGAAATAGGGCATTTGCAACTGGTATTAGGTTTACCCGATAGATGCCATCGCCATCGCCCAGATTGGGTAAAAGTTGCTGTAAATGGGCGGATGGTGAAGTTACCGGAAATAGAGCAAATTATTTTAGCGACAACTGCCAAGACTTTACCACGCGATCGCTATCCGGTATGTTTTTTGCACCTGAAAATCAGTCCCAATCAAGTTAATTGGAATCGCCACCCAGCGAAAACAGAAATTTACTTAAATAATCTCAGTCATTGGCAAGAACAAGTTAGCCAAGCCATCGAGCAAGTTTTGCGCCTCAATAGCGATAGTCTGTGCGAACAAGTGCATAATGCACGGATTGGGAAAGTAATTAAAGCGGCGGAAGCTCAAGGTACTTATGGAGTCAAGCCAGCACCACAAATAGAGGCGAGTTTTAATTTAAAAGCAATTTCTCAAGTCCATAATACTTATATTGTGGTAGAGCATCCCGGTGGCTTGTGGTTGGTAGAACAACACATCGCGCACGAGCGGGTTTTGTACGACCAACTGCTGACGAACTGGAAGTTGGTAAACCTAGAAACTCCAGCTATTCTCAACAATTTATCAACAGCACAGACTTTGCAATTAGAACGGATTGGTTTAGAAATAGAGCCTTTTGGTGAGAATGTATGGGCAGTTCGTAATGCACCAGCACTTTTGAAAGAGCGAGAAGACTGTGCTGAGGCACTTTTAGAGCTTAGTTTGGGTGGAGATTTACAAACGGCTCAAGTTGCTGTTGCTTGTCGCAGTGCAATTCGTAACGGTACGCCGTTAAGTTTAGAGCAAATGCAGACTCTTTTAGACCAATGGCAAAGGACTCGTAACCCCCGGACTTGTCCCCACGGTCGCCCAATTTATCTATCCTTAGAAGAAACAGCTTTATCGTGCTTTTTCCGCCGTCATTGGGTAATTGGCAAAAGTCACGGAATTTAAACTATGCAATGTAATTCAATCCTGAAAATTGGCTTTAGTCTTTGTAATAGGACTAAAGCCATAAGAGGTCTAACTCCTCACCAAAGGAGCTACTTAATAACCAACTGAGGTTGTGCCGTTTCTGTTTCTAATGGCAATCCGTACATTGACTTATATAGATTCTCGTACTCTTTAGCTGATTGTTCCCAACTAAAATTTTGACTCATGCCGCGCTGCTGCAATGCTTTCCAGTTTTCCTTATACTGAAAGCCCTCCCAAGCCCTTACCATACAAGTGTAAAGGTCTAAAGGTTCGTAGCGATCGAAACAGTAACCCGTACCTGTATGGTTGCTCGGAACATGATGAGAAACTGTATCCACAAGTCCCCCAGTCCGCCGAACAATGGGGACGCATCCGTAACGCAAAGCTAACATCTGACTAATACCGCAAGGCTCAAACCGACTAGGCATCAAGAAAGCATCGCTACCAGCGTAAATCCGCCGCGCGATCGCATCGCTATAAAGTAAATATGTAGCCATCCGTCCGGGATAGCGCGAAGCAAGTTGCCATAATTGAGTTTCGTAGTAGCGATCGCCTGTTCCTAGCAATACAAACTGAGCATTCGTATAAGCTAGAAACCTGTCTAAAGTTTGTAATACTAAATCAATTCCTTTTTGCTCAACTACTCTGGTCACCATCCCAACTAAAAAAGCCTTGGAATTGATTTCTAAACCTACTTCTTCTTGCAAGGCAATTTTATTTGCTGGACGTTTCTCTAAAGTCTCGGCGTTGAAAGTTTGGGTGATGTACTTATCATCTTCTGGATTGTACATTTCTGTATCAATACCATTAACTATTCCCGACAATTTGCCGCTAATGAAAGACATTAACCCTTCTAGAGTTTCGCCATAGGCTGGAGTTTTAATTTGCTCGGCGTAAGTGGGCGAAACGGTATTGACGCGATCGGCAAACTGTACCGCCGCCGCCATTGTATTATGTCCTTGCATATACCAAGGACACCAGGTAATTTTTTCCAAATACCAGCGCCAAGGTCCTTGATAGGCGAGATTATGAATTGTAAACACCGTCATAATATCGGGGGATTGATTCATCCACACCGGAATCATGCCTGTATGCCAATCGTGACAATGGATAATGTCTGGTTTCCAATAATTCCAGCAAAATTCCGCCGCTCCATTGGCAAATAGTGTAAACCGCCAATCTTCATCATCTCCAGAATAAATCCGACGCGGCGCGAAGGTTGGATGAGAAAATAAGTACAAAGGTACATCTGTACCCGGCAATACTGCTTCGTGAACCGCAAAAGACTGAAACATTGCCGAACCATACCAAACAGGTTCTGGGGGAATCTGCATTTTATCGGGCAAAAAACCATAATAAGGCATGAATATTCGCACATCATGCCCCATTGCTCTAAGAACTTTTGGTAAAGCACCAACAACATCTCCCATCCCGCCGACTTTAGCTACGGGCGCTGCTTCGGCTGCAACAAATAGAATTCGCATTGTGATTTTGGCGTTTTCTGTAAATTAGTATCGTCATCATATTAGAGTTCGGGCTGAAATCGGAAAAAGAGAAAATAAGAGTTTAAAATTTTAACCTCTTTAGGGCTTACGAAGCAAATGCCGACTGGTTTGATCCCCCCTAGCCCACGGCAATAAAGCGGGAAGCGGAAGCTCATCCGCTTTTTGCCTCCCCTTAAAAAGGGGGAAAACTTATTAGCCCCCTTTTTAAGGGGGTTGGGGGATCTTTTCTTTGCTCTTAATTACCTTAGCCGCGTTGGATCGCTTCAAATATTGTGTCCAAAATTTCCTTAGCGCCTTGCTGTCGCAAAAGCTGGGCTAATTCAACTCCGACCTTTTCTGGCTCTGCAACTTTACCTGTTACGGTATCTTTAACCACTTGTTGACCGTCAACGCTGGCAACTATTCCAGTTAAGGTTAAATTTTCACCATCTATTACCGAATTAACGCCAATGGGGACTTGACAGCCGCCTTCCAATTCTCGTAAAAAAGCTCGTTCTGCTAAAGTGCGATCGCGCGTGGGTGCGTGTTCGATGGCTTTAAGTAAAGCTAGTACTTCCCCGTCATCGCTGCGACACTCAATGCCTAAAGCACCTTGTCCTACTGCATGAAGGGAAATTTCTGGAGTTAGTATTTGATGAATGCGATCGCCCATTCCCAATCTTTCCAGCCCCGCCACCGCCAAAATGATCGCATCAAATTCGCCAGAGTCGAGCTTTGCAAGTCTAGTAATCAAGTTTCCCCGAATATCTTTAAACGTTAAATGGGGGTAATGGTGACGCAATTGAGCTAGTCGGCGCAATGAAGAAGTCCCAACTACCGCCCCAGAAGGTAAAGCATCGATTTGGAAGTCGCGATATTTTTCATGAAATACTACCGCATCGGCAGGATTTTCACGTTCGGTGACGACACCCAAAACTAAACCACTAGGTAAATTTGTGGGTAAATCTTTTAATGAATGCACGGCAAAATCTATTTCTTGCTGCAACATCCCGACTTCAAGCTCTTTGGTAAATAAGCCCTTGTCGCCAATTTTTGCTAAAGCTACGTCTAAAATTTTGTCACCTTGAGTTGCCATTGTGTGGACTTCAAAAGTGCGATCGGGATAAGCTTTTTGCAGTTCTGCTTGCACCCAATGGGTTTGCACCAAAGCTAACTGACTAGAGCGCGAACCAATACGAATTGTGCGGGGAGGACTAGAAACAGTGGCAGACATATAACAACGAATTTATAGAAAATTTAATTACACGATCTAGCCTACCGCAGTGATCGCTTCCTACCATGTAACCAAATATCAATTTTTAACTTTAGCGCCAAGTCAAACAATGAAAGATTGTTTCTAATCTGTGTGGCAAAATTATAAGCGGTATCCTGACAAATTTTTCTAGGTAAGCGCAAGTGAGTCCAACCCCCCTAGCCCGTCGTGTCGTATTTCCTTTTACGGCGATCGTGGGTCAAGAAGAAATGAAACTAGCATTATTATTAAACGTTATCGATCCCAAAATTGGCGGCGTGATGATTATGGGCGATCGCGGTACGGGTAAATCTACTACTATCCGGGCGCTTGCCGATTTGCTACCAGAAATTACTGTAGTTGCTGACGATCCCTTTAACAGCGACCCCACCGACCCCGACTTGATGAGCGATGCTATCCGCCAGCAGTTGGAGCAACAAGCTGAGCTTCCTGTAGCCCAGAAAAAAGTACCGATGGTAGATTTGCCTTTAGGTGCTACCGAAGACCGAGTTTGCGGCACTATTGACATCGAAAAAGCTTTGTCGGAAGGAGTCAAAGCCTTTGAACCGGGTTTACTCGCTAAAGCTAATCGCGGTATTCTTTACGTTGATGAAGTCAACTTGCTAGACGATCACTTAGTAGACGTGCTATTAGACTCGGCTGCAAGCGGCTGGAACACGGTTGAACGGGAAGGGATATCTATTCGTCACCCCGCCCGTTTTGTGTTGGTTGGTTCGGGCAATCCTGAAGAAGGCGAATTGCGCCCCCAACTGCTCGATCGCTTTGGGATGCACGCTGAAATCCGTACTGTCAAAGAACCTGCTTTGCGCGTGCAAATTGTCGAACAACGCACAGAGTTTGACCAGCAACCCCAAGACTTTTTAGTAACTTACGAGTCTCAGCAAGTAAGTTTACAGCAACAAATTGTTAGCGCTCAAAAGCTTTTACCTTCGGTAAATCTCGACTACGACTTGCGGGTAAAAATCTCTCAAGTTTGTTCGGAGCTTGACGTTGATGGTTTGCGCGGCGATATTGTGACTAACCGCGCGGCTAAAGCTTTGGCTGCCTACGAAGGACGTACCGAAGTTACTATCGATGATATTCGCCGGGTGATGACTTTGTGCTTGCGCCACCGCCTGCGGAAAGACCCCTTAGAGTCGATTGATTCGGGCTATAAGGTAGAAAAATCCTTTAACCGCGTATTTGGTCTGGAATTAACCGATGCAGGGCAAACAAACGGCATTGGTCAAACGAAAACAAACGCTCGTTAACAACTGCTGATGAGAATTTGTCGTTTTTGGCTAAATGCCTTGATTTGGTCAAGCCAGTATAACCCTGCTGCCTTTATTGAACTATTGATGTTACTTTTGGCGATGGTTTTACTGGTTGTTTGGGGCTTTGTTCCCCATTGGGCTTATTTGGTGCTGAGTTTGAGTTATGGAATTGGGGCATCAGTTTCTATATCGGTTCGAGAAGTCCTCGCTCATTCTCCCCAGGCTCAAGTGGCTCAGGTTACAACTGTAGTTCTAATTATTACTAGCATTTATGTTTTATTTATCTGACTTTCTGCTTTGGGAGGATGTAAAAACAGCGCACAAGTTTGTAACTTGCAGTTGAGACTTCTGTAAGAAAAACCAGAGCTTGGGAGGTTTGGGGGCAGATCCCCCATCGGGGAGCCAGTATGGGGATTACTTTGTCTTCCCCATAGCTGGCGTGGACGAGTTGCCTCCCAAGGCATTTTTCGGGAGAAGGATTCCTCCTATAAAGATGCCGCTCAAACCCCCTGCAAAAGGGTCTTGTCTATGGGGAGCCTAGAGTTGTGAATGTTTTACTTAACTAAGGCTCGATCGCGCAAAGGTACAGCAATAAAAAAATATAGAAAGTAGTAAATATGAAATTTGTTTCCGATCCGCCTATCTCTGTCAAAATTCGCAAGATGAAACAACGAGTGCGATGGCAAGAAAAAGTAATTGCTGAGCGGAGTATTGACCAAACTAAATTAGTTTTGGGCGATCGCACTTCCGACGATCCAAACTTCTCGTTTTTGGTGGTGGGAGATAGTGGTGCAGGTCCTCAAGGCGGTCACAACCCCCAAAGACAAGTCGCCCAACAAATGCTAAATCATAAAGATTCTAGCCGTTTTATTCTGCATACCGGAGATGTCATATATCTAGTTGGTTCTAGCGAATACTATTACAAAAACTTTATTAAGCCTTATCGGGAATTTATTGTTGGCGGCGAACACCCCAAGCGGATTGCTTACGACAAAATGGTGTTCAATTTGCCTTTTCTTCCGGTACTCGGCAATCATGACTACTACGATCTGCCCTTTATCTACGGGCTAATGGCACAGACTACTTTACCTCTGCGTCGCTTGTTGCAATCAAAATTAGAGATCGATATCGGCTGGCACGGTTCCCATCAAGGCAAAGCCTATGCTCAAGCTTTTATGGACTATCTTAAAGACTTTGAGGACGAAAATGAGCTAATTCGTCATCTCGATCGCCATTACACCGCCAACACTAACACCGGGCGTTGTCTTTATTACGAACCTGGTAGCTTTACTCGTTTGCCTAATCGTTATTACAGCTTTCATAGTGGCGGCATTGACTTTTTTGCCCTCGATTCTAATACTTTTAATTCACCTTTACCTTTATCTAAAGATCGAGCCGGACTAGAGAAGCGCCGCGAATTAGAGCAAAGCCGCGATCTCCTAGAGCAAGAAAAGTTGTCTTACATCGAAGACTCTGCGGTACTTAGTCGGGAAAATCAAGAACAATCAGAGCAATTAGACGATTTGCGTACCAAAATAGAACAGCTAGACGAATTGCGAAACGATATTGATAAGCAATTAGCCGCCGATGAAACCACCGTAGTTGATACTGAACAACTAGATTGGTTGGCTAATAGCTTAGTTGAGTCTTGGCATAATCCCGAAGTCCGGGGGCGTGTAGTATATTTTCACCATCCTCCTTACGTTACGGAAGCAACTAAGTGGCATCAAGCACAAACTCTCGCAATTCGCGATCGTTTTCGTGAAGTTCTCAATGAAGTAGCGAGAGAAATTGGTTCCCGTAATGGCGATCGCCCTTTGGTCGATTTAGTTCTAAGCGGTCACGCTCACTGTTTGGAATATCTGCGTACGGGGGACACTGGACACGCGGATGCTCATATCAATTGGATTGTGTGTGGTGGTAGCGGTTTTAGCTTGCGCCGTCAGCGCAGCGAAGGTGTGGAATTGACAGAAACCGAAGGCGGTAAGGTAATAGCACGAAATCTTTTATACATTGGTCGTAGCGGTCAAGGTTCCCAAAAGCGCCGCCCTTACTCATTTTTGCGGATTGATGTCCAAGATGGAACACCGCCTAAATTTGTGATTAGACCTTTTGTAGCGGAGCGTTTTCAAGGAAAATGGAGCAATAGCGAGATCGAACCATTTATTGTTTAATAGTTATCAATGTGCGATCGCGCAATTGCAAAAGTAGGGAGCAACCCAGTGAAAAGACTGATTAGTGGAGTGGTCGCTGTAGCCCTCTCTCTGACTTACGTGCCTATGCTGCCTATAGTGCAATCGGCGCAGGCGCAAACAGAGAGGTCTAATGATCGAGAGGTATTGCAAAAGCTCCTCCAGCAGGCAGTAAAACAAACTGAGCTTGGACAACTGCAACAGTCTCTTAACACGCTCCAAAAGGCTTTGGTACTGGCTAGAAGATTAAAAGACACAAAAACTGAGTCCGAGATTTTAGCGGCAATAGAGTTAACAAAAAGTGTTTTAGCGGCGGTTGGTAGCTCCACGGCAACGGCTCCAACACCCAAAAATTCCTCAAAACACGCGGCAGCTAATTGAGCAAGGTTTAGAGCAAACAAACCAAGAACAACCCAATAAAACGATCGCAACTTTTTAGCAAGCTTTGATTCAATCTCGGCAAAGTAAAGATAAAGAAGCCGAAGCTACAGCCCTCCTGGGAATTGGTCTAAATTACGGCAATATCGGGCAACCACAAAAAGCCTTAGCTGCTAATACTAAGTTGTGGTCAGAGGTAGTAGAGTATTAAATAGAGAGAACTTTGGCAAAGATAAATGTACAGGAGTCAAGTAACGCAAGCCTGTCCTCATCTAGACCTAGAGACAGTCAAGCAGAAAGTAA
>NZ_JBYCCV010000053.1:0-25954 GCF_057473825.1 Aliterella sp. E5.1 | reverse complement strand
AGTAGATGAATTGAAGCTACTACTGGATAGGCTGTTAAATCAAGGCGAGTTAGTAATTGAATGGCATCGCAAGATCAAAAATAAAGGGAATAACCATCATATTGCAGCTTAAGTGCTTATTAGCTTACCTCCCTTAATTTCTAGTCCTTTTGGCACTTCGATAGTAAAAGCAGCTAAGAGCGGATCGTGGTCGCTGGCTTGGTCTGCAAACTCGGAATTGACATGAACTGCATCAAATTGAGCAATGTCAAATAGACTGTCGCTCACCAATATGTGATCAAGAGACTGAGAATTGCCTTGGAAAATGTAAGAGTAACGCTCGTTTTCTGGGAGGGTTTCGGTCAAGTTATTGAGGTTGTCTCCGGTTAAAACTGCTAGTGGTTTTTCAAATTCAAACTCGTTCAAGTCGCCCAAAACGACAACATTGGCATCCAAGTTACTGGTCAAAATATCGCCAACATAACTATTGACAACTTCTGCTTGTTCGATGCGCTGGTCTTCACTGCCGTTAACTGGTGGTTGTACTGCTCCAAACAAGGGGGTACTGCCGCCTTTAGAGGCAAAGTGATTATTAACTAACGTCACTTCTTGACCGTTAAAGAGGAAACTTGCCGCAAGCGGGATACGACTATCCTCAAAAGCATCGCCATCGGAGAGATTAGGGTCTATAACTTGCTCTAAAGAACCTTCGATAAAATCCACGCGATCAGGATTATACAAGTAACCAACACGGATATTACCCCCTGGTTGTCCGCCGCTTTGGTCATCGACGGGCGGAATTTCTAAAAACTCATACTCAGGTCCGCCCTCCGCCGCGATCGCATCAATTAAGGTTTGATAAGTCGAGCTGGCATCAACTACTGTACTATCTACCGAACCGTCATTATCTTGGATTTCTTGTAACCCAATGATATCTGGGGCTTGAAGATTGTTGGCAATTTGACTTGCGATGCGAGCAAACTGTCCATTAGCGATATCGGTATCGTTGGCGCTGTCGCTATTGCTATCGTCGTTGGGATCGAGGTTTAGAACGTTGTAACTAGCAACGGTCAAACGGTCTAAAGCTTCAGTAACATTAATTTCGTAGTTACCAAAGCTGTAACCTACAACTCCCGTTACATCCCCTAGTTGCGCTCCAACATCAACTTGGGGAGTAGTTCCAGCAAAAATTCCGCTATCAAACTGAATTTGAATTTGCTCTGGGTTAAAGTCATTAGGGGAAATATTGATCGTCCCGCGATCGCTTAATCCACTAGCGTCCTCGCCATTATTAGCAACGGTATAAATTTCTCCAAATCTATTAGTAGGACTAACCGCTAAGGCATCATTAACAGTAACTCGCATTCCTTCCAAGCTTTCGTAGAAGTCAATGCCATCAGTGTCTGGATCGTAGGTTTGGAGTCCATCGTTATCAATAATCTCCGTTGGCTGCATCCGGTTAACACCAAGGACAATGGCATTAGGCAAAGAATTACCGGACGATTGAGTAGTAATCGTTGGGCTACTAATTTGAGTAGTTGCAAGATTCCCGGTACTAGCACCGCCCGGAGTAAATTCGCTAATGGTTCCCGCAACTTGGATGGCAGCACCGACCTCAACAGTGGGGAGAGAAGAAGTAAAAACAAAGATTCCATCGGAGGTTGCCGTGTTACCATCCCCCGTAGCATCTTGCAAATAAAAACCATTGCTATCTACGGCGGTGACAATCCCTGTAGTTGTGACGGGCTGTCCTATTAAGGGCGAAGTAAAAGCTGCTCCTTGAATTTCATAAATTGGCGTAATGATGACAGGTGCGGGAGGTTCTTCACCGCCGCCACCACTACCATCGCCAAAAGTTTGCCCTGCATTCACCCCACCAAAGCTATCATCTGCCGGATTTCTCCAGGTAAAATCTTCATAGCTACCCGCTCCCGTCAACTGTAAGGAGGAACCTACAGGGGTGGTAGCAGTCTCACCAACACTAATATCTGTACTAACCATCCCATCAGCCAAACCGCCTACCGCCGTAAAGCTACCTTCATAACTCAAGAACTGAACAACATTGTCATTGTTATCAACTAAAACAATACCGTCAGGAGCGCCGTTTTGAATTCCATTAGAGGGATAGCTAAAAGAAATCGTGCCAAAACCGTTTTGCTGGTCGGGAATTATACCGCTCAAACTCTGAGTGTTGTAAACACTACCGCCAGTGCCGTTGTATAAAACTAGATCCCAACCCGTTAAATCAGTCCCTGCAAGACCTGCAAGTTCAATAGCTTCACCAGTATCCGTACCAGTGTTATCGTAGTGAAACTCATTGATAAATACATTAGTTGCCATAGTTATGCCTTTAGAGAGATATTGGCAAACTTCTGGTAAGTGAGCGTTTACCAGCATAGATGCCTGCCAACCTTTTAAAATCTCACAGAAAGATTAAGGCAACTCTATGTTGTGGTTAAAAGGTAAGTAGATACTCAAATTGGTTATGCTGCAAAAACTGTGTGAGGACAAAAAAACCTGTTGGGGGAGTTTAGATTATGCAACTACTCCAAAGATTTGATGGATGAAGAGAACCCGCTCATTGATGGCTTCCTTGGGAACTCCTAAAACTTGTCCTTTCCTCATCATATTCATAATTTCATAACCTCTGATAGTGCGCCGTGCCATATTGAAAAACCTAACCTCCATCCCAAGTTTGACTAACCGTTTTAGCCAAGGGTGGTCTTGTTCAACAATATTGTTGAGATACTTACTCTGTCGTAATTTCACTTCTTCAGGTAACTTTTTGGCGGCTTTAAGCTCTTTCAAAAGATTCTACACCGTTCCAGGTGATAGTGTTGTTGCGACCGAGGATATCAAAACCATCATCGCGGTTTTCACGAAATGCGGTGTCGATTACCTCCACAGTGTTGCCCGTACCTCCGAAGTCGATGTCGAAGCCATCATCTCCATTTCCGGTGAAAATGCTTCTATCCTGAATAGTAACTTTGTTGTTGCTACCATCAATCTCGAAGCCCTCTTCAGCGTTGCCATCGGAGGATACATTGTTTAAGGTGACGACGTTGTCGAAGCCCTCGATATCAAAGCCATCATCGCCGTTGGCACGAAATGCGCTAGAGTTCATGGTCACTTCGTTGCCAGTAGCAGTAGTATCGAAGCTGAAACCATCCTGACCATTTTCACCAAAGAGGCTATTGGTGGCAGTGATCGTATTATCGCTGCCATCAATCTCGAAACCGTCTTCGGTGTTGCCGGTTGAGGATACGTTATTCAAAGTGATGTCGTTTTCAATGCCAAAGACATCAAAGCCATCGTCTGCATTGCCAGGAAAGAGGGAGTTTTCTACTTTTACAGTATTACCTACACCTGTGCGAGGAATGTTGAAGCCATCATTGTTTCCTTCAAACTCGCTGAGGTTGATGTTGATCGTGTTATTTGTACCATCAAGCTCGAAGCCTCCTTCACCGTTGGAGCTTGCGGCTGTCCGAAATAGGTCGAGGGTATTGTTATCGCCAAAGACATCAAT
Source organism: Aliterella sp. E5.1 (assembly GCF_057473825.1). Lineage (NCBI taxonomy): Bacteria > Bacillati > Cyanobacteriota > Cyanophyceae > Chroococcidiopsidales > Aliterellaceae > Aliterella > Aliterella sp. E5.1. Next base: position 22,449 of record NZ_JBYCCV010000053.1, on the reverse strand, counting down.
ACCGTCGTTTTCGTTAAAGCCGAAAAAAGAGTTGTCCATCGTTACTGAATTGCCACTGATGGCAGAGCCAATATCGAAGCCATCGCCTCCATTATCGGTGGATTCAACTTCCTTAAGGACAATATTATTATTGTCATCAAGAACCTCTATACCATCTCCAGAAACGTTGCTGAAGGTTTCGTTTACTACAGTAATGTCTGTAGTAATATCTAATCCATTCTCATCCATGGTATTAATGCTCCTTAATTTCTAGTAGCTTTACAGTGAACCTCAAGCATATCGGGAACGATTTTCAAACTTGGAACAAAGTTTTGTAGACATTTGAGACTGAGTCAATCTCAAATGTCTAGAGCCAGATGTAAAGAGCCGTAACAATTGTTACTGTTCTCATGTTCAAAATTACAGCACTCATTCTAGAAAAGCAACCCATTTTTGAAAATTTTTGTAAAGTTATTGCGGTAACCTATTGCAGAAAACAATGTGTTGTGGTATATGAATATCTTCGATGTTAACGGCTTTGTTGTAACTTTAGGGGTAAAAGTAGCGAAGACACTGTTGGCGAAATATTGCTTAATATTTTTGAAAACTTAATATTGCACGAAAATTCTGATTACTTCTACAGCGATAGGATAATTAAATCCTTTTGAAAGAATAATTTGCTGCCATGTCGATGCATCCCCAAAATATCCCAGACATACCTCAACAAACAGTAGAGGTGGCACACGCATCTTTTCCGAAAGGAAACATTTACATACAAATCCGAGAAGCCTTAGGAAGCATTTTTGACTCGGAAGCATTTGTGGATTTGTTTCCCTCTAAAGGACAGCCAGCATATGCGCCGTGGCGGCTAGCGCTGGTTTGTATCATGCAATTTATGGAGAATTTGTCTGACCGACAAGCCGCAGAGGCAGTACGTGGACATATTGACTGGAAGTATTTATTGAGTCTCTCTTTGACCGACTCTGGCTTTGACTATTCCATCCTTAGTGAATTTCGCACTCGATTACGGGGTTTGAGTAGCAAGTGCGACGAAAACAACGCTAAGGCTGAAGGCCCTGCGCCGTAGTGACTATAATTACTTACTCCCAACAATCTGCTGCAACAATTGATTAACTTCACTCAAGATGAAGGCATCTGGATCAAACGCACCACCAACCCATTCCAACATTGATTCATGTTCGGGATGGTCTGGTTGTTGAATCGCCTTTAAGAAGTCTGCATAGCCCCATACCCCACCACAGTCTTCCGGTGGACAAGCCCGTTTACCTGTTATACAAACTGGGTAGCGTACCAATGAGTCATGAGGCAGCACTTTTTCTACCAAAATCTCATGTTCCCAGGAATCGCCCATGTCATAAGTATAGAAGAATTTTTGCTTCTCTCTAGTTACGACTTTGCTTAACTTTATCCTCTGTTCGTTCTCGATCTCCAAGTCAAGTTCTGGTAAGGGTTGACCATACTCCACTCCCCCAATCGAAAATCCATGCAGATGAGAATTAGTCCAACCCATCGCTGCTTGAATAATCTGGTGTAATTTTCCTAATGTGATCTCACTACTGACTTGTACCCGTCTCCAAATGGGCGGACGAAAATCTTTGAGCGTGATTTTCAGTTGATAAACGGATTTAGTCTTTGATTGCAATTGATTTGCCATAGTAGGTTGTTTAATTTCAATTTGAGAAAATGGATTTAATTGTCGGTGTCGTTTAACAATTTCATTAACCGTCGTCTTACTCAAGTGCAAAGCTCCCGCAATTTGACGATAAGAGTTGCCTTGCTCCACCATCTGCATTACTTTGGGAGCCAATCTGTCGGCTTTGACTCTTTGTCCAGTTTGCCTGCCTAATTTCTGCCCTCGTGCCTTAGCCGCCGCAATTCCAGAACGGACTCGTTCGCGGACCAAATCTCGCTCAAACTCTGCTAAGATTGCCATCAAATTGGCAATTAACCGACCCCCAGACGTGTTCAAATCAAATTGAATTCCCGTAGTAGCAATTAGCGACACATTCCAGGCGTTTAGTTCCTGTAGCGTTTGCATTAGGTCAATCGTGCTGCGCCCCCACCGAGTCATCTCAGTTACCAAAATGGCATCAATCTTCCTCTCTTGTGCCATTGCTAGCACCTTCTTCCGCTCTACTCGGTTCTGTTTTGTACCCGCCGCCGTGTCCTTCCAAACTCCTATCACCTGGTAGCCTGCTAAGTGGGCATATTCCAGTAAATCCCGCTCTTGTCGCTCACAGGATTGATCGCTTGTTGAAACTCGACAATAAATAGCAACTTTTTGTACCAATTGAACCCTCGGAAATTTAGGGGTCTTCTGGGCTTACTGCACCGTTCGGTTTTAGTGTACCAAATAACTTATACTCTATTCGGTACGGCAGGGAGAATGAAATAATGTCAATTCGGTTTTTGACCGAAGAATATCAAGCTCGTTATGGACTTTATGTCGGAGAACCCACTGCCCTACAATTAGCCCGTTATTTTCATTTAGACGACCGAGCTTTACAATTAGTGAAAAAACGACGTGGCGACCATAATCGGTTAGGTTTTGCTGTACAACTTGGCACAGTTCGGTTTTTAGGGACTTTTTTGCATAATCCTGTTGATGTACCGTTTTTAGTTATTTCCTATTTAGCAAATCAATTAAATATTACCGATACTAATTGTTTATCTCATTATCTCGAAAGAGTGAATACACAGTGGGAACATACTCAACTTATCAAAGAGTCTTATGGCTATCAAGATTTTACGGCTCAACCGACTCATTGGCGACTGGTTCGCTGGCTTTATGAACGAGCCTGGGTGAGTGCGGAAAGTCCGAGTGTTTTATTTGATATCACTACCGCGCAGTTGTTAGAAAATAAAATTCTCTTACCCGGAGTCACTGCCATTGCCAAATTAATTTCCAGTACCAGAGAAAGGGTTGAACAAAAACTATATTTTAAGCTGTACAAATTGCCTAATCAAGAGCAAATTAAGGAATTAGAATCTTTGATTGTGGTGACGGAAACAAGCCGAAACACCCTTTTAGACCAATGGCGCACTTCCCCAACCCGTATTAGTAGTCCAGCTTTAGTTAATGCTTTGAAGAAGATGGAGAATATTCGCGCGGTTGAGATTGGGAAGTTAGATATTTCAAGGATACCCCCCATCCGCATAAAGCTTCTTGCTAAATCAGCTTTCACCATCAAAGCTCAAGCAATTGCTCGAATGTCAAAAGCCAAGAGAATTGCTACTTTGTTTGCCTTTATTTATGTCTTAGAATCCACTGCCATTGATGATGCTTTAGATATCTTGGAATCGGTAATTAAAGATTTGCTTTCCTCCTCAGAACGTGAAGGTAAAAAAGAGCGTTTACGCACCCTTAAAGACTTGGACGCTGCGGCTTTAAAACTCTCAAGAGTGGGAAAAGTTCTTTTAGATGACAACTGTGATGATAGTCAAGTGCGAGAACAAGTATGGAATTGGATTACTAAAGAACAATTAGCCGAAGTATTCATTCAAGTAGAAAAATTAGCTCGACTGCCTGAAGATAATTATTATCAGGAGTTATTAAATAAATGGCGTTCAGTTAGAATTTTTCTACCAACTTTACTGAGAGTTATCGAATTAGAAAGCAATAAAGCAGGTAAGCCAATAATAGCCGCTTGGAAATTTCTTCAGTCTCTTGAAGGCAAACGCCAATTAAAAATAGAAAATGTACCCTTAAGTTTTATTGATAAAAATTGGGTATTTTGGGTCGTCAGAAAAGATGGTAGTATTGACCATAAAGCTTATACCTTTTGGATTTTAGAGCAAGTAGTTAAAGGTTTACAGCGTCGAGATTTATTTGTTAATAAGAGCGAACGTTGGAGTAATCCTACAGCTAAATTATTACAAGGTCAAGTTTGGGAATCAGCACGTTCTCATGTTTGTCGTGCCATGAATTTGAATTTATCGGCAAGCCCAGAATTAGCCCACCTTAAACAACAACTAGACGAGGCTTATCAACGGACTGCAAATAACTTGCCGACGAATGGAGACGTGAAAATTGAAAGGGTTTTGGGGAAAGAAACTTTAACTATTACAAATTTAGATAAGCTGGCGGAATCCGATAGTTATCTTCAACTTAAGGAGCAGGTGAAAAACTCCCTTCCTCATGTCGATTTACCCGAAGTTCTAAGTAGGTGAGTCAAATTAAATATAAGATGACATCGATTGAAAGCTTTACGCAGTTCCATTCCTTCTGAAAATTATCTTCAGTTTAATTACGCTCACCTACTTACTAGAACTTCAAGCAAAAACTGGTTTTCTGGAAGAGTTTACTCATATTAATGAGAGCTTGGCTAAGGTAAAGGATTTATTCACCAGTATTTGTGCTGTTTTGCTTAAAAATGCTTGTAATATTGGTTTCACCCCTTTAGAACATCCTAATATTCCAGCTTTAACCCGTAGTCGGCTCAATTGGGTGGAACAAAACTATATGCGCCCAGAGACTCTAGTGCGGGCTAATGCACGACTGGTTAATGCTCAAAGTTCCATTGCTCTAGCACAGAGTTGGGGTGGTGGGGAAGTAGCTTCGGCAGATGGGTTGCGTTTTGTCGTTCCGGTGAGAACTGTAAATGCGGGTGCTAATAGTAAATACTTTGGTCAAGGTCGGGGAATTACTTACTATAACTTCACTTCTGACCAATTTACGGGCTTTCATGGCTTGGTAATACCGGGGACGTTAAGGGACTCTCTGTTTGCGTTGGTGGGATTATTGGAACACCAGACCAGATTACGTCCAAAAGAGTTAATGACGGATACTTCTGGTTACAGCGATGTGGTATTTGAACTATTTTGGCTTTTGGGATATCAGTTTAGCCCACGTTTGGCTGATGTTGGAGAAGCTCGTTTCTGGAAGCTAACCTGTGATAGCGATTATGGGGTTTTGGAGAAACTTGCACGACAACTGATTAAGACAGATTTAATTAAACAAAACTGGGATGATATCTTGCGAGTTGCTGGTTCGCTGAAATTGGGAACCGTCAGTGCTAGTGAGATTATGAGGACTTTGCAAAAAGGGAAAAAGCCTTCGACTTTAGCTAAAGCCATTGGGGAGTTAGGACGGGTTTCTAAAACGCTGTATCTCCTTAATTATGTCGATGATGAAGCTTATCGCCGTCGGATTTTAACTCAGCTTAATCGAGGGGAGAGTCGCCATAGTTTATCAAGGGCAGTTTTTTATGGTCGTCGGGGGGAGGTGCGTCAACGTTACCGAGAGGGTCAGGAGGAACAATTAGGAGCTTTAGGGTTGGTGGTGAATGCGATTGTCCTGTGGAACACTTACTACATGGATGCAGCATTGAATCATCTTCGACAGGAACAAATGGCGACGGCTACTGAAGATGTGGCTCGACTGTCGCCTCTAGGGTATGAACATATCAATATTCTCGGTCGATATCGCTTTCATTTGTCTGAAGACTTGCAGAAGGGTGCAATACGTCCTTTGCGTAATCCAGAGCCGTCAGGTGAACTCAATGATTGGTCGAGTTAGTATTTATGTACTAACTACTCTAAATTCGATTATAACTGAAAAGCTTGCTGAGTAAGCTTTTCAGTCTTAGCGTTGTTTTTGTCTCACTTGCTACTCAAACCCCTTCTCCAGAAGTGACAGCAGAGAATTGGCAGTATCGCTATGAGTCTCATTTCGAAGCAGATCTGTGTGCAGGTTTACGAATCAAAGCGTTTAGGAAATTCTCATTTATGAACACGCTGCTGATTGGCTTAATGAAACAGAATCCGCGAGTTGCCGCGCAGGTAAGTCATACCGTTGCAGGTTTAGTACCTTATAACGAAGTTTTATCCTCTCTAAGATACTAGGTAATCTTATTAAAGATTTATTTTTCTTTTGTCACTTTTCAAATGAACCCTTACGAAGATGTAGTTTTAGCCTTTAAGCTAGTGCATTAGGACAAAAATAACTAACCAGTTGAAGTAGGGTTGAGGTAGCCTAAGAACCTCCAAACAAAAGGCTTTGCAAATGTACGATTAAAGTAATCAATAAAGCGCAAAATTTGGTATTTGAGGTCGTCGCCCGTTGAAGTAAAATTACCCTGCCGAAGTAAACGACGTACCAGTATACTAAACCAACACTCAATTTGATTAAGCCATGAGCTATGTTTTGGAGTATAAACAAAGCGAATACGGTGGTTTAAAGCAGTCAAAAAGGCTGCGCGAGACTGCATTGAATGCAAAATACCAGACTTACCCTTAATGCCCAAATCGATCTCAACACCACAATGGTTGGCTACAAGTCGTACTAAGGATTCAGACTTGTGAGTGTTGAGTTGGTCGGTAATAAAAATCCATCCATCACCTGGATTAGTGGCGATAAGGTCAGCGATATGACGTTTAACTCTGTTTTGTCATTCTGACTAAGGAAAAAACGAACTAAAACTTGAAAAAGCCTGTAATATATATCTTTTACGCTTTATTTTCTAATCTCAGACTTAATTAGAAGTCATTTCGATGAAATCCTTATCTACAGAAGGTTCTGGATTTTACTCTCCCAAAAGTGACAAAAGAGGGATATATCTAGCTATAATTAGACTATTCCATAAGTGCTTTCATAATCCTTATCTCCTCCTTCTGCGTCTTGACAATCTCCGTGCATAGTTCCTGAATACGTGGATTCGTTAGCGATGCCTGTTCGCACACAAGAATAGCAGCCGCGTGATGTGGGATCATCGAGGACAAGAATTGCTGGTCTCCTACTCCTGCTTGCGTTCTCACAAGAGCCCAAAATATTACCATCATTACGGCTCCCATGAGCAGAAGTGCAATTTTCAACTTTTTATTTTGGTACATTGAACCCATCGCCGTCAGCATGATGATGAGCATCGCCGATATCATTAGTCCTGCCATGTACACTTGGTTAAGGCTGAGGAACAGATTGGCAAACTCGTTGACTCGCGAAAACATCAGAGCGAACATTACCACGTAAGAGATAGACAGTGCAATCAACAGGCTAATATAAGGCTTGATGCCATTTGATTTCATGCTATATTCTCCTTGTTAGTCTAAGGATATAATCGGTACAACTTACAGAAACTTTGTAGATATCAACTCGATACAACGTTGTTATTGTTGCACAAATTCAGCTTTGTTGTAGAAGACAGCAGATTTTTCCAAGACTATTAAATCGCTTTCCCATGATATCTAAACAGAATAGCGAACCTTATTTTCTGACGCTTCATCGTTCAAATCCAGAATATCCAGTGCTGATCTTTCTGCCCGGAATGAATGAGACGGGTGAAGCTCTGCTTGAGCTAGAAACTAAAGGCTTAGAAGCGGGCTTTAATATCCATTGTCTCGTGATACCGCTTAATAACTTTATGGACTGGGAACAATTAGCAGAAAGCACGATCGCGCTCATTCAGGCAGAGCTAGAAAGAATACCGCAAGAGGCAGCTTATCTCTGTGGTGAGTCTTGGGGAGGATGTCGCGCTTTGAAATTGATCGAATACGCTCCACATTTATTCAAGCGGCTGATTTTGGTGAACTCCGCTTCTTCATTTCATCGAGTAACTTGGTTTAACCAAAGTTCACGACTGCTTGCTTGGACACCACCACTACTTTATAAATTTTCTCCAATCGTCATCCTGTGCTTAACCTCTGCGCTAACCCGTATCCCGCTTGCAAGGCTTCAGATTCTTTGGAAAGCCGCCCAAGCCGCACCGAAAAAAACGGCTGAATATCGCCTATCACAATTAAGTGAGTTTCGGATCGATGAAACTCAACTTCATCAGGTTACTCATCCTGTTTTGCTGATCGCGAGTCAGGTTGACCGAGTTCTGCCATCAGTTGCAGAAGCTCAATACCTCAGCAAAATTTTTCCTACCGCTCAGGTTGTTGTCTTGCCTCACAGTGGTCATACCTGCTTAATTGAAGCAGACATAAATTTGTACCAAATTTTACAAGCTGAACATTTTGTTACTTAATCTCAGTGTTGAGATAGGACTAGGTGAGAGGTTAGCTTGAGGTTGTCCGTCTGAAATCAGAAAGTTGGCGTTTAACGAACCAGATAATTATGGGGGGTATTAGTAGCCACTGAAGCAACGGAAGCAATCCAGTACCAAAAAATGGAAGTACTGGCATAATATCAGCGTATTCCCATAAGTTAAGCACTCCAGTAGCTAGAGCTTCAAAGATAGCTGTGATCGCAACACCAACTAAAATAAAGCTGCTTAACTGCCACCAATGGAAGCGACGGAACCACTGACGCGACTTCGACACGACTGCAACAACCCAAAAGGCAACAATTGATACCAAGTTGCGTTCTAAAAAATCATCCTTAATTCAGGAAAAGTGGCTATACCCCAGGAACCCTGCTGCTATGTCGGAGCGCAACTTAGTATGAGATTCCAATATCTCCTAAAGTAGCTAGAGTGCAGTTTTTGATCATATCAAGGCAGGAAAACTCAGAGGAAATTTGAAAAAATTGCATTTGCTGAATTTCCCAAAAGAAATTGAGAAGAAAGGAGAAAATAGCAATATTTGATTCTGGTAAATTTAGCAAGCGTTGAAAGTGAATGATTTTTAAAGAATTTGACATAAAGCAACCAATTTTTCTCCAAATCACCGCTTACCTGCATTAGCTAGGCAGTACAAAATTAGATACAATTACTGCCTATAACTGTATACACTTAGCTCGTCTCTTGCCAAATTTTGCCGCCATCCTGCGATTGAAAGACAGCATTGTTTTCGTTAACTGCGTAAAAAACCTGAGAATTACTTGGGGCGATCGCTAGTTGTAGAATTGATCCACTAATGCCGTTGCCTAATTTCTTCCAGGTCATACCATTGTCATTACTGCGGTAAAGACCAGGTGCGGATTTAAGGAATCGATATCCGTACATCACCGTGCTATCTCCCTCTTTCAGCAGAGCTAAAGCTGCAACTGGCGCATCTTGAGTATTAGAAACTAATGTCCAGTTATTGCCACCATCCATACTTTCATACAACCCAGCGCGGGTAGTAGCAAAGACACGCTGCGGATTGCTTGGATCAACTACAAGGCTAAAGGGAGCATCCATTAATCCATCTGTACGTGGCTGCGTCCAAGTTTTACCACCATCTGTTGAAGTATGCAGTCCCTGCGCCCCAGAAGCAGGGTAACCATAAAAGACTTGTGGATTACTAGGAGCAATCGCCAAAGCGTGAAAGTCTACTCCTGGCATTGAAATCTGTTGCCAATCTTGCCCTTGATTCTCACTGATTTGAAATCCTAGATTGCCTCCGGTAGGAGGGTGACCGCTAGAATAAAAGCGGTTTGGACTTGTGGGATCGGCAGTAAAGCCCATGTAGTCAGCCCGTTCTTTTCCCATCCAGAACCACTGCCCACTTTCAGAGCGCTGAAGTAGTCCATGATGAGTGGCAATGTAAGCGATCTCTGGATTATTGGAATTAATTGCTAACCCATGTACATGGGTAGTTTCCTGCCAGTTTTTAGCAACAGGGGTCAAGGTAACAGCCATATTAGGATAAACTGCTGCCTTTTCCTGATTAGCAGCAGTTGGTGGTTGCACAAGACTTGCTACCCGATTGTTGGCAGGCACTTGATTAAAACGGGCAAACCATATTCCTGTACCTGCAACCAAGGTAGTAAAGAACATTATGGGTAAAGCGTAGCCAAACATCTTGTTAGTTCCACTTTTTTTAGAAGCTCGATTGTTTGAATTTAGTTTGTTCATTTTAAAGTTTTTCTAAAAAAGTTACCCCTGCTATACTGCATGGCGGTGTAGCAAGGGTAACCAAAACCCTATCTAGATTGGTTATTTTGGTTATCCATCATTCCCGGCATATTCTGCATCATCTCTGGCATTTTATTTGTCATTCCAGGCATACTCTGCATCATGGATTTGCAACAGGCGCACCCCATCTGATTTGTCTGTGGTGTAGTCGGGTTATTTGGTGCTGTTCTTTGACTAAGTAGCTTTTGAACCAGTTCCGCCTTAGCTGAAGTGCTGGAAGTTTGATTCGGTGTTGTCTTCTGATCATGGGTATTAGCCAAAGTTGGGCTAGCAGCTAGAACTATTAGTGTTAAACCAGCTATAGAACCGCTCAATAATGTTTTTGCCCGTGTAACTATGTTCATTTTCCCTTTGCCCTCTTGTATAAATTTGCTAGTTCTTAAGGAACTAAGAGTATGCTAAACCCTCAAGTCAGCTAGAGAGTCAAGTGGGTACTCGCAATATTTATTCAAATAGTTCGGCAAAACTCTTAACTATATAGCTTACTATAGAGTTAAGAGTATAGTCATAAGAAATACGTTGCAAATAATTTATGGTGAAAAAGACTGGCTCAGTATCATCCCAAAACAAGCTACTCAAGATTGGAGAATTAGCAGAGCAGGCAGATGTGGCGGTAGGTACTGTCCGCTATTACGAAACCTTAAGGTTGCTAGAACCTGCTTATAGAAGTGAAAATGGCTATCGCTATTATGCTCCTAATGCCATCAAACGTTTAAAGTTTATTAAAAAAGCCCAATCCCTTCAGTTTTCTTTATCAGAAATTCAACAAGTATTAGGTATTCGCGAACAGGGTAGCGCTGCCTGTCCAATCGTTCGAGACTTACTAAATCAGAAAATTACTTTTCTGGAAAAGCAAATTTATCAAATGAAGACACTTAAGGCTGAACTAGAAGCGTATCGAGAACATTGGGCGGAACACCCTCTAGACGATCCTGATAGTCACGAACTTTGTAGTTTAATTGAACAAGTCGCTGATAATGCTCCGTCTACTTAGTTTTATGCTTAACGTCAATTTGATCAGAAAAACTTAGGGGGCTTGTGCTTGTTGGAGTAGGAGCTTGTGCCTAAAATAAATTCTTGGCTCTAGCGTTGTAGTCAATTAACAGAACTATTGCTTGTATACTGAGCAATTTATGATTGCTGAAAAGTTTAAATTGTGCTAGTTGACTTAAAAACAAACAACTTTCAAGTTTATTTCTAAACAAACTTGAAAGTCGTTTTTAATGAGCAAATTTCATACTGATTTCATTTTTGCGTGACAGAGTAGGTAGTAAGCGTTATCTTGACGCTGTGAAAAAATCACTATTTTTAGTTATAGATAAAGCCTAAGTATATGCGACCTATTTCTTTTAAAACTAGCTTTCTACCGTTTATTTTTGTAGCCTTCGCATCCTTAATGGGTGGTGTTTTGACGGCTTGTTCTAGTACCGGACAGAGCCAGAATCAAGTCCCAAATACTAATGTTACTGACACTAGCGCTACGCAGGACGGAATGCAAGGCATGGAACATGGTAGTGGCATGACTCATGACATGGCAATGGATTTAGGTCCTGCTGATGCAAATTACGACTTGCGGTTTATTGATGCAATGCGACTGCATCACCGGGGAGCGATTGTTATGGCTGAAGAAGCCCAGCAAAAATCACAACGCCCTGAAATTAGAAAATTAGCAGGCAACATCATCGAAGCTCAAACTAGAGAAGAAAATAAGTTGTTAAGAGAGTGGCGTAGCGCTTGGTATCCCCAAGCAGGTAGTGAGTTTGTTACCTACGACAGTGCTAACAAATCACTAATACCAATGTCGGAACAACAGAAGCAGAGCATGACAATGCTTCAGGCTTTGGGTGCTGCTGATGACCAGTTCGACTTACGGTTTATGAATGCAATGATCGCTCATCACGAAGCTGCTACACAAATGGCTCAAGACGCACTAAGCAAATCCAAGCGTTCTGAAGTTAAGCAACTAGCTCAGGAAATTATTAACTCTCAGCAAGCTGAAATTGACCAAATGAAGCAGTGGCGACAAGTTTGGTATCAAAAGTAAGCCAATAAGAAGTTTTAGTTGACTAATACCGTTGCTTAACAATGCTTTTGTCTTCTAGTTGTTGAAATTAATACTGGAGGATAAGTAAAGTAAGCACTTCTTATACCAAGCTAGACTCCCGACAAATTTCATCTTAATTTCATTTTTGGATGACAAAATGGGTAATATGTCCTGATTAGGCAATGTTTCAACCTTACTGTCTACAACTAGCTGTTGAGTGCGGGACATTAACGCTTGAGCAGAATATTTCTTTTAAGTCGTTATTTTACTACCTCAGTAGTTAAGGAAATTTCCAATGAGTCAAAAGTCCGGTTATTCTCAACTTCCTGTAGCGATCGCCAAAGTTTCTGGGACACTTCTAAGCGTTATTCTATTAACTGCTCCCTTTTCAGCTTTAGCTCATGGTGGACATGGAAATGAATTTCAAGGAGGAGGCAGTGCAACGAATGCTCCAAGTTCTATTCAAGTTGATGCCCAAATAGCTAAACGTTTGGGAATTAAAGTAGAACCTGTGAATAAACAGCGTTTGGCTCTGGGAATTAAGACAACCGGACAGATTGAGACTTTGCCTAACAAACAAGCGGAAGTGACTGCACCAATTCCAGGCATAGTCACTGAACTGCTAGTAGAGCCTGGTACTTATGTCAAAGCAAACCAGCCCGTAGCTGTCTTAGCCGCACCTGAATTAGTGGAGCTTGGTGTTGCCTCACAGGAAAAAAAAGCCGAGGGACAAGCAGATTTACAGCAAGCTCAAGCCGATATGAGGCTAGCCCAACAAAATTATCAGCGATATCTACAGATAGCTGCGGCTGAAGTAGCCGAGGCACAAAGTCAGCTAGATTTTGCACAAGAAAGGTACGACAAAGACAGGATATTAGCTACTGAAGGTGCACTGCCACGCCGCCAAGCTTTAGAATCCCAAACTCAGGTAGCGCAAGCTAAAGCAGAACTTACTAAAGCTAGCAGCCGCCGAGAAGTTATAGAAGCTCAAGCTCAAGTCAAACGCGCTCAATCAGCAGTTGAAGTAGCCAGATCTCGTATCCGTCTTAGTGACACTGCTTATCAAACCCGGCTTTCTCAACTGGGAAATCGTGCCAATGCTAAGGGACTGGTGACAGTGACTTCTCCCATCTCTGGTAGGATTGCCGATCGCGAAGTTACTCTCGGTCAATCGTTTGAGGATGCGGGAGGTAAGTTAATGACTATTGTCAATGATAGTCAGGTCTTAGCTACAGCGAATATCTATGAGAAAGATTTAAATCTTGTCAAAATAGGTCAAAGAGTCAATGTAAAGATTGCCAGCTTGCCTAATCAAACTTATAGCGGAATAGTTACGGTGATTGGTTCAATAGTGGAAGGAGAAACACGGGTAGTTCCAGTAAAAGCTGAACTTAATAACGCTAACGGACAATTGAAGCCAGGGATGTTTGCTCAATTAGAAGTCTTGACAAACCAAACATCAAAAGACATTTTAGTAATTCCTAGTTCGGCTGTCGTTGAGGCAAATGGCAAACAACTTGTATATATCCAGAATGGCAATAGCTATCAGACCACTGAAATAACTTTGGGTCAAACGTCAGGAAATTTAGTTGAGGTCAAGACTGGTCTGTTTGATGGGGATCGAGTAGTTACCCAAGGCGCAATGCAACTTTACGCTCAGTCTTTGCAAGGGGGTAGCAATGTGCAGGCTAACGAGGGACATGACGAGGCTGCCGTACCATCCCCAGCGGCTGATGCTAACAGGAGTAGTTCTGGGCTGCCCTGGTGGTGGGTAATTCCTGCTGGAGGAGGGCTGACTGCTGCTGCCTTTTGGGTTGGTCGCCGGACTGTGCGTCGCCTCACCCCAGCTTATGAAGGAGTGGTAGAAAACCATCTATCTAGTGGCTCTGCCACAACAGAAGTGTTTGACCGAGGGATGAATGTTGAAAATGAGCGCTACCAGAATAATCACCACCAGCTAAAACCCGCAGTTGGAAAGCTAGAGTCCAGCAACCAGAATCATTCTGAGTTTTGACTTGTGAAGACATTGGGGGCAAAGTATTCGAGCCTAAATCTTTAATTAAACAAAACTTTACTTCATCCCAACAAAGAATTTTTCTGCCGTGAATAGCTCTGCTCCCTGTATGTCATTTTTCGCCTGCTGAGCCTTGAGAAGGAATACTTCGCCCCCACCGTCCTGAACCCTGAAGCGCAAATATGCTAAATGCTATTCTCAAGTGGTCGATCGTCCAACGTTGGCTAGTTGTCCTGGGGGCAATTATCATTACGGTGTTGGGAATTTACAACCTGACACAAATGCCCTTGGATGTTTTTCCCAACTTTGCTCCCCCCCAAGTCGAGATTCAAACAGAAGCACCAGGGCTGGCTCCCGAAGAAGTAGAGTCCCTAGTCACATTACCAATTGAAAGTGCGGTCAATGGTACTCCTGGCGTGACAACGGTGCGCTCTTCCTCAGCTGTGGGAATCTCTGTAGTGAAGGTAATTTTCAGTTGGGGAACTGATGTCTACCAAGCCCGGCAGCTAGTGACAGAGCGACTACAACAAGCCAGTGAAAAACTTCCAGAAAGCGTTGAGCCACCGCAAATTTCCCCCATCAGCTCTCCCATTGGTACTGTTCTCCAATACGCCTTTACCGCTGAAACTACGCCACTGATGGAAGTACGGCGACTGGTTGATCGCGACATTACTAACCGCCTGCTAGCAGTTCCAGGTGTTTCCCAGGTCATTGCCTATGGGGGAGATCTCCGCCAGTATCAAGTGTTGGTTGATCCAGCTAAGTTAACAGCCTTTGATGTCTCTTTAGCAGAAGTTACTGAAGCAGCAGCAGCGGCGAATACCAATGCAGCTGGCGGCTTTCTGATTAGCCCAGACCGAGAACAGTTAATTCGCGGTATCGGGCGGATTTCATCCCTTGAGGAGTTGCAGCAATCAGTAGTCGCTGCCCGCCAAGGCACGCCAGTGCTACTGAGTGATGTAGCCGACGTGCAAATTGGAGCAGCCTTGCAACGGGGAGATGGCAGTTTGAATGGTCAGCGGGCAGCTGTGGTGATGATCAACAAACAACCTCAAGCTGATACGCCAACTGTTACTAGGGCAATCGAAGCAGCAATGGCAGAAATTCAGCCTAGCCTGCCGGAAGATGTTAAATTCACCGTCACTTTTCGTCAGGAAAACTTTATTGATGATGCAATTGAAAATGTTCAAGGTTCTCTGCGCGATGGCATCATTATTGTTTCCGTTATCCTATTTTTGTTTTTGATGAATTGGCGCACCGCTATCATCACGCTTAGCGCCATTCCCTTATCGTTGCTAATCGGGATGATGATCCTCAATTTGTTTGGTCAGGGGATCAACACAATGACTCTAGGGGGACTGGCAGTGGCAATTGGTTCGGTGGTGGATGACTCAATTGTGGATATGGAAAATGCCTACCGGGGGTTGCGGAAAAACCAGCTGGCAGGAAATCCTGTTCATCCGTTCCAAGTTGTCTATGACACTTCAGTCGAAGTGCGTGTCAGCGTTCTGTTTTCCACAGTAATTATTGCTGTTGTTTTTGCCCCAATTTTTACGCTGACTGGAGTAGAGGGTCGAATTTTTGCCCCAATGGGGATAGCTTACTTAGTATCTATTTTTGCTTCAACCCTGGTAGCAATGACGCTCTCTCCAGCCTTGTGTGCCATCTTGTTAGCTGACCACCGATTACCAGAGGAGGAAACCTGGGTTTCTCGCGGGTCCCAAAGGTTGTATCATCCACTGCTGAGATTTTCGCTCAATCTCCCCAGTATTATCTTGACGATCGCAGTTGCCGCTTTCGTTGCTTCAATAATCGTTTTGCCGTCGTTGGGACGGGTATTCTTACCAGAGTTTCAAGAGCGATCGCTCGTCAATGCCATGCTGCTTTATCCTGGCGTTTCTCTGGAAGCCACAAATCGGGCAGGGGTAGCCATTCAAGAGGCTCTCAAGGACGATCCCCGATTTGAGTCGGTGCAGTTACGCTCTGGACGTGCTCCAGGTGACGCCGATGCGGGTGGTGTCAACTTAGGACACGTAGATATAGAGATTAGTGATGAAGGAATGAAAGACCGGGAGGCAAGTGTTGAAAAAGTCAGGGAAGAGTTTGCTAAGTTGCCAGGGGTAGCTCCCAGCATTGGTGGTTTTATTTCTCACCGGATGGATGAGGTATTGTCTGGGGTGAGAAGTGCGATTGCTGTGAAAATTTTTGGTTCTGAACTTGATGAACTACGTAGCATTGGCTCCCAAGTGCAGGCAGCCATGCGCGATGTTCCAGGGATCGTAGACTTGCAACTAGAACCCCAAGTGCCGATCAAACAAGTACAAATTCAGTTTGATCGCGCTGCCGCTGCTCGTTATGGTCTTTCAGTGGGTCAGCTATCAGAAATGATTGAAACGGCACTAAAAGGGCGAGTAGTTTCCCAAGTGCTACAGGAACAACAACTATTTGACCTGTTGGTATGGTTGCAACCGAGCGCTCGCAACAACCTCGAAACCATCCGCAATCTACTAGTAGATACTCCTAACGGACAGAAAATTCCTTTAGCGCAAGTAGCCAAAATTGGCGATGGTACTGGTCCCAACACAATCAACCGAGAAAACGTCTCCCGCTTAATCGTAGTTTCTGCTAATGTAGCTGGTCGAGACTTAGGCTCTGTAATTGATGACATTCAATCCAGGGTGAGACAACAGGTGCAATTACCTGCTGGTTATTTCATCCAATATGGCGGTCAGTTTGAATCTGAACAGCGGGCTACTCAAAACTTACTAGTTTTTGGCACTTTGGCTCTTGTTGTTATCGCGGTCTTGATGTATTTTGCCGTCAATTCTATACCAGCTACATTAATGATTATGGTCAACCTGCCCTTAGCCATAGTTGGTGGTATATTTTCCGTAGCGTTGGGTGGCGGTGTTCTTTCAGTAGCTTCGATGGTAGGATTTATTACTTTATTTGGGGTAGCCACACGCAATGGATTGCTGCTAGTTGAAAACTACAATAGTAAGTTTGCTACTGGTATGCCCTTGCGGGAGGTTCTGTTAGAAGGTTCAATGGAACGACTTGCTGCTATCCTAATGACAGCCCTCACCTCGGCACTGGGAATGGTTCCCCTGGTAATTGGGAGTGGTGCAGGTAAGGAAATTTTGCAGCCACTAGCAGTAGTCGTGCTAGGGGGATTATTTACTTCTACAGCTTTAACACTGCTAGTTTTACCTGCTTTGTACGCAAAGTTTGGCAAAATTTTAGTGCCGAAAAAGAAAGTTTCCGAATCTTGGCTAGCTGTAGCGAATTTGGATTTGAACCATAAAGGCGTAGAGTACACAGATGAAAAAGCAAGGAGTTAAGAAAATGAAATTATCGAAGGTTAGCTTAATTGTTTTAGGAAGCTTGGGACTCATTGGATTAGGAGCTTGTAGTAACACTAACCAAGCTACAGATCCTAGTAACAGCCCAAGTGTTGCCCAATCAACGCAGCCATCGTTACAACAGAGTAGTGAAACTGGTGAAGCATCTGAGCCTGCAAAAGTACCTCAAGCAGGTGGTCAAGTTGTAGAATCAGGCTCATATCATTTAGAGTTGGTGACTGAGGCAGAAGCTGAAGGGACACACTTGGATTTGTATTTGCAAAGAGGCGACAATCATGAAGCTATCCCTAATGCAAAAGTGACGGCTCAGGTACAATTACCGGATGGTACTCAAAAGACACTTCCTCTCTCCTATGACGCTGAAGGAAAGCACTATACGGCTTTACTTCCTGGAAAAGTAGCTGGTCAGCATCAGGTAAAAATTAGTTCTGATGTTGGAGGGGACAAGGCAGACGGTCGTTTTAGTTTTAACCAGTAAAACTTCAAAAAGTGCTTGTGAACTATTTAACACAAGAGGTAAATTCTTACCTAGATTACCCAACAAGGAAAACTGCTCATACCGCTTATTTCTCTATAATCTGATGCCATCCAGTTTATAACTTTGTGGCTTTCTGACACAAAGCCACAAAGTAGCCTACGATCAAGCGCAAATCGTCACGTTCGCTACTACCACCAGCAATATCGCTTTGCAAACCGATGTCAAGTACATTTTGATAACCTACCTGTTGGCGCAGCCCTATACCAGCAGAAATGATAGGGTTTGTACCTTTTTCTTCGCCTCCACGTACCCCCACCTCCGCGAGAAAGGTGCGGTCGAAGCGGCGTGGATAACCTAGAGGTCTAGAGTAGCCTAGAATTACACCAGGTACAACGGAGCGTTCGCCATCCTCTGTTTCCGTATTGACGTTTAGATCGACGTTTACGTGCAGGCGATCGTATTGCCCAATCGTTTTACTAGCGATACTACGCAGGCGAAAGTCCACACCTTGTGAATCGCGCCCAGTTGGTAAATAAGCATCAGCACGAACGGAAAAAGCTGGCGTATTATCATATTCGCGGTTGAAATTATGGAACACACCCACAGATACATCGCCAGCATCAAAGCGAGTGTCGTCTGTGCCTGCTCGACCCCCAACACTGGAATCGATACCAACATTAAGGTGAGTGTTAGGTGCAAAGCCATAGAGATACTCTAGCTCGAACTCACCACCCACATCGCGCTCCTGAGGAAAAGTCAGTGCTGCACCAAATTCAATCGCCTGTTCGCCTAACCCAATAGACTCAGCATCGTCAAATGACAAGGGGCGGTTTGTATCAATATTGTTGTGGTCGACGGCGCGGGCTTCGGAAACTGCTGATACCACAAATGTCCCTGTAATCAAAGCTGCGATCGCGTGTTTCGTTATTAGTTGTTTCATTGGATGTTTACCCCCTATCTGTTCTCCAAATCAAAATTAATGACCCTCATGACCGCCTGCTGGGGCAACCCCTGTGTTGGGTGTTATATCATCTTGTTGCGTTGTGCCTTGCTGCATCTTCTCTTGCCCTGTCGTACTCTGTGGCTCATTCGTGGGCATCGCATTGTGATTCATACTGCCATGATTCATTGAGTCCTCCGGCATCATGCCCATACCAGGCATCCCAGGCATGAAGCGATGGTCGTGTAATGAGTCACTTGGATTAAAATCACCAGGTTTCATATTCTTATGCGCGTCGGCGGACACCATCCAAATGGCACGGTTAATCTGCTCTGACTTCTGCTCTTCGGTTATCCAGTCCGAAGCCAAAATGTCGTTTACCATGTCGTGCAGCATATGCAGGTTATCAAAAGTATTCGATATATGTGGGTACTTCATCGCAAACGTTGGACTGACTTCTGCGAACATGGGCATGAATGGTCGGTCGGTACGATACAACTCGACTTTGTGATAGCGCCTACCAGTCTTAGCATATGCGTCGCGCTGTTCTGGGAGTGTCTTGCCATAGAGCGTGTCATACATCCTGCCTTGCAGCCAGTGATAACCCCAGAACAAGCCGTTCACCTTCGGATGTTCGCGGCGGAATGCCTTTGAGTAGGGTTGCGAATCGAGATAGCCCATGTTCATTGGCAGTGAAGTGACGGCGTAGGATACGCTCTCGACGTAGAATTGATACAGGCGCTCGATCTCTGCATCTTTTTCAGCATCCGTCAACTTCGTGCTGGCTAGTACATCAACGGTCTGCGCGTGTAGAATGTGTGTCCAATCGAAGACCTGCTCCAGTACGCCATACTTGCGCCCAAAAGTTGGCGAAACGTTAGCTTCATCAGGCATGAAGCGCGGTGGGTTATTCAGCACCCAGTTGATGCGGTTAAAGGTTTTAGTTTCCAGGTCTTTGGCTTTGCCCGTCACCAAGTCCTCGTAAGCAAAGGCATGACCTACGGCAAGCGCATTCAGGTCAAGAGCGAGTGGTCGCACATTGTAAACAGCGTCATTGTAAGAGCCACGCTTACGGTAAATGTGGTTTTTGTCCTTGTTATCCATCCAATCCGGTAGGTTGGTCGGTACGGGTGGCAGTATTTGGGCATTCGCTACCGGAGGAGCGTCTGTTGCTGAAGTCCCCATTGCGCCCTTGTTGTGTTCTTGATGCCCTTGGTGTCCGTGATGGTTTTGCCTTTGTTGCTTTTGATTGTTTCGCCTTTGCTGTCCTTGTTGCTTTTGACTGTTTTGTCTTTGCTGTTCTTGATGTCTCTGGCGATTTTGTCCTTGATGTCGTTGGTGTTCCCGATGGTCTTGCCCTTGGTGACCAGTCATAGTCTGCGCTGTTACAGATGACGTGGATGCTATTACAAAACCTGCGGTCAGCACTGCTAAGATGTGTCGTTTCGCATGGGTGCTTTTCATGTTCTTTCACTCCGGTGTGTTACTTTTCTCTTTACCTGCTATATTTAATCGACTTCTGGGTAATTGAAGCGATGCTAAAATCTCTAATCAACAAGAAAATCAAGACATTTTTATAGGTCAAACTTTTGCTTCAATTGAGAAACCCAGGTTTTAATTCGCTCATTGGTCAATTGGGATTGATTGTCCTCATCTAGCGGCAAACCCACAAACTTTCCATCGCGGACAGCTTTAGAATCAGTAAACTCATAACCATCTGTAGACCAATAGCCAACAGTTTCGCCACCAAGTTCGGAAATTTTTTCTTCCAGAATGCCCATTGCATCTTGGAAAGTATCAGGATAAGCGACCTGATCTCCTTCTCCAAAGTAAGCAACTTTCTTTCCACTAAAATCAATGCTGTCTAGCTGCTCGTAGAAATCTTCCCAGTCACGTTGTAGCTCACCAACATTCCAAGTTGGACAACCAACAATAATGTATTCGTAGTCTTCAAAATCACTTGATTCAGCTTTTGAAATATCAATGAGAGTTACAAAACTGTCTCCGCCAAATTCTTTTTGAATTATTTCAGATGCTGTTTGCGTGTAACCTGTTTGAGTACCGTAAAACAAAGCAATCTTAGTCATACTTCTCCTTATTTATGGTTTGTTCAAAGTGGATAAAGACTTTGAGACTTTTAAAACTCAGCTATCAGCTATTACTGCCTTAGCTGACGCTAAAATTATTGAAGAGAGTTAGGTTGTAGGATAGCCAGCGACAGCTAGCGCTTTCTTAATTACTGCTACCGGAGTTCGAGTTTCTACATTGACCAGTTTAGTTTTGGTATCAGCTTGAATCGTTGCCACAGCTTCAACAGTCTTTGCTGCTTTTGTGGCAACCTTTACGCAAAATGAACAAGCTAGTTTGGGGATAGTAATCTGTAGTGCCGTCATAACTGATAATGATATCTTTGTAAGTAGCTAAGTGGTGGATTTCAACTTATTAATAACTGACTCCACTGCATCTAAAATTACTTTAAGTTATCTAGCTAACTGGAGAGTCAAGGGATAATCTAAAAACTTTTGGAGCAGTACCGCTCGGATTAAATCACTATTTAATGCAACACACAAATCGGTTTAGTAAATGCCTCAAAAATCAGAGTCAAATCTAAACCAATTCTTATCTTCAAAATTTTCATCTCCAGTATTTAACGTCAGTTCAGGATAAGAAATGCTTAGAAGTCTTTAGTTTTCGTTAGTTTCTGATGCAAAGCATTTAAGCTCAAAGTCAATAACCTAGTGCGTGAAAACCAAACTATCGTGATTGAAGATTTGGCTATCAAAAACATGATTAAAAACCATAAATTAGCTCAGTCGATTAGTAACGCTAGCTGGGGCGAACTTGTCCGCCTACTTGTCTATAAATGTCAGTGGTACGTCGAGAACTGATTAAGATTGACCGATGGTTTCCCAGTTCTAAACGCTGTGGAAACTGCGAATATATCGTAGATAAAATGACGTTGGATGTCAGAGCGTGGAATTGTCCTAAGTACAAGATAAACCACGATTGAGATATCAACGCAAGTTCGAATATTTTGGCAGCAGGGCTTGCTGTGTCAGTCTATGGAGCGAACATCAGACCTGATAACCATGAGGTTAAAGGGCAGTTGCAAAAGACCGCTTGTGGAAAGAAACAGAAACTTAAGTCGTGAGTCTTAGGAATCCCTAACTTCAGCCGCTAGGCGAGTTAGGGAGAACGTCAAGCTCGTTCAATTATCGGGCAAATCGTATTTTCAGGGATTTCTGGAACAGTCTCCCAACCCGAAAGCAATCCTTCTAACTCTAGTTTTAGGATCTGTAGCTGTTCAATTTGTTGAGTAATCGTTACAATCTTGTTTTTCAGCTTTACTTCAACATGATCGCAAGGTAGCTCACCTTGGTCATGGATATCCAAAAACTCCTTAATTTCTAGCAAGCTTAATCCCAAAGTTTGAGCGCGTTTGATAAAATTTAAGCGAGCAAAAACATCCGAGTCGAACAATCTAAATCCTCCTTCTGTTCTACTTGATGCCTTGAGTAAACCCAATTCCTCATAGTAGCGAATTGTTTTGATTGGTACGCCGCTTTCCTTCGCGACTAAACCAATTTGTTTTGGTGCTTCTTTAACTAGCATATTTAACTCCTACAGAAATAAGCCCCTGAGTAACTTCATCTATCTTAAAATCTCTAGTCAACTGTAGAGTCAAGAGGCTCAACAACATTTGTAACCTACAGCAGTTCTCAGTTGGGTGAAACATAGCAACAACAGTGGGTAAACCAGCCAATAATATCTTGGAGTGTCACCGCAGCTAGAGCATCGGTGATTGCTTGGTCTAACTGTGCATAGGTTCGCGCCG
>NZ_JBYCCV010000052.1:0-26324 GCF_057473825.1 Aliterella sp. E5.1 | reverse complement strand
GTAACTCCTGATCAGGAGTTACCAAGCGACGTTTTGGGAAGAAACCTTCTTCCCAAAAGCTCGCGCCGCTATCCATCTCCTCCCTGCCTGCGGCGAGGAAGGGGAATTCCGCGAAAACCAAGTTAAAGCCGCACCGCGCTTGATATTAGTCTCCAATGTCCCCAGTAGTTGATGCTCTTGAGGAAATTTTAGCTGCAAAAGCTGCACCGCCATCAACACGGGAGCGAGTACATTATTTAAATCGTGAGCAATACCGCCAGCTAAAGTACCAATACTTTCCATGCGTTGAGCGCGTAAAAATTGGGCTTCTAGTTTGACTTTTTCCGTAATATCAGTATTAACAGTAAGGATAGATTTCGGTTGCCTCTGTTCGTCGCGCACCAGCGTCCATCGGCTTTCGACAATGATTTCTCTGCGATCGATACTAACTTGATTTAATTTACCCTGCCATTCTCCAGTTACAACTACCGTTTCTAGTGGTTCCTGGATCTGAGAAAAGTTTTCGCTATATAAAAGTCGATCGATATTTTGGTTGAGAACTTCCGCAGCAAGCCAGCCCTAAAGACGCTCGGCGCTTTTGTTCCAAAATATAATTTTGCCATCCTATAGAACGCACCGCGATCGCATCGGTAGCAATATCTAAAAGCGCCGCTTGTTCGCGGATTTGCTGCTCGGAGCGTTTGCAACTTGTAATATCTCGTGTAATCGCCAATTGCACGCACTCTTTAGTTAAAGGATTGCATAGCGGTACGGCATGAGTTTCTAGCCACACCGAGCGACCTTTGCAGCTAATTAGCTCAAATTCTAAGGAGCCTTTTTCACCCAAATTACACACATTTTCATTGAAAACCTGGAATTGCTCTCTATATTCCTTGGCAATTAAATCATAGACCGATTTTCCAATTGCTACATCGGCGGTTTCTGCCTCAATCATTGTTAGTCCCGCCGCATTCATTTCTAATAAAGTGCCATCTGCTGCCACTATTTTCACGCATTCAGGTTCGGTATCAACTATTGCCCGCAGCCTGAGCGTTGCTTTCTCTTAATGCTTTTTCTACCTGCTGGCGCTGGGTAATATCGCGGGAAGCAGCGTCAATTTCAACAATTTCACCAGTTTGAACATTTTGAAGCGCTCGGCTAATTGTTTCCAACCAAATATAATTGCCGGAAGCAGTGCGAATGCGATAGGTAATCGTATTACTGTTACCTAAATTGAGTATAGCTAAATGAGATTTTTTGAGGTTCTCTGAGTCGTCAGGATGAAAAAATTCATAGGCATTACGCCCAACTAAATCTTCTGGCGCGTAGCCTAAAATTCCTCTACTTGCTGGCGATGCGTAGAGATAAATTCCTTCTGGCGTATGCCTGGAAATCATATCTGTAGAATTTTCTGCCAAAAGTCGAAACTGCGCCTCGTTTTCTTGGAGTTGGGCGGCGGCTTGTTGGCGCTTGGTAATATCCCACTTAATAAAATAATAGAGCAAACCCAAAAGGAGCAAATTTAGCAACGTAGCTAGAGACAAAGTAGCAATAGTTTTGTAAAAACTAGCTGTAGATTGCCCAGAACGCTGCTCTAATAAGATATTTTCTGTGGTTTCCATTTGGGCAATAATCTGACGCACCTCGTCCATAGCTCTTTTGCCCCTGCCAGACTGGACAACTTGCTGCGCCTCTACAATGCCTTTAGCTGTTTGCAAGTCTAAAGTTTCTTTGAGGATACTTAACCTTTGACTAATTTTTTGCTTTAGTAGCACTAGCCGTTGCTGTTGAGTGGGGTTATCGGCGGTCAATTGTTGGAGATTCTGGACGTGGGTACTATTTTTGCTAATAGCAGCAAAATACGGTTCTAAATAAGTTTCATCTGTGGTCAGCAAGTAACCGCGCTGCCCTGCTTCTGCGTCTTTTAATGTTGAAAATGTACTTTCAAGCTCTTTGAGAACTTGATGAGTGTGAGTTACAAGCTGCTCGTTTTTGCTCAACTGGCGCGTATTGAAGTAGGAAATTGCACCGTTTGCCACTACTAGCACTGATACTATCCCTAATACTACTGTGAGCCGCCTCGTGATAAACTTATTCATTTTGGTGCAGTTGTAGTTGGCTCGTGCAATGAGAGTGCTGATAATCGGGAGATCGCATTCTACGCAATTAGCTAAACATTCTAGTTTCTAGCCGCTCGCTCCTATTTTATATGCCAATAAAAATCTACCTCTTTAGATAGTCACATATTATTTATAATTTGTTTTAGTTCCGTCAAAGTATTGGTTTTAGAGTCTTGGTGTTAAGAAAAAATTTATCTAGCCAAGGATTGTCGGCAAAATTTTCTAGCATTACTTGCGATTTTCTTGACAACCATAACGCTATGTGCTGATAATAATAGTTTGTGAAAACTTTACATTTAATAAAAACCCTTGGCTAACGTCATAGTAATTGGAGCCCAGTGGGGCGATGAAGGAAAAGGCAAGATCACCGATTTGCTCAGTAAGTCAGCAGATATTGTTGTACGTTACCAAGGGGGTGTAAATGCCGGACACACAATTGTAGTTAAGGGGCAAACCTTTAAGCTGCACCTCATCCCTTCGGGTATTTTGTACCCTGATACAGAGTGTATTATTGGTTGCGGCACGGTAATTGACCCCCAAGTTTTGATTGGCGAACTAGAGCAATTAAAAAAACTAAATATTTCTACCCAAAACCTGCAAATTTCGGAAACCGCTCACGTTACCATGCCTTACCATCGGCTGATCGACATCGCCGCCGAAGACAGGCGGGGAAGCCATAAAATTGGGACGACAGGGCGGGGAATTGGACCAACTTACGCCGACAAGTCCGAACGCACCGGGATTAGAGTTTTAGACTTGATGGATGAAAAGGGATTGCGCAAACAGCTAAAGTGGGCGATAGATTACAAAAACGTCATTTTAGAAAAGCTGTACGAAATCCAACCCTTAGATCCAGAAGTAGTAATCGAGCAGTATTTGCAGTACGCGGAAGTATTGCGCCCTTACGTTGTCGATACTTCCCTAAAAATTTACGATGCAATTTGTCGCCGCCGCAATATTTTATTTGAAGGCGCTCAAGGAACCCTGCTAGATTTAGATCACGGCACGTACCCGTACGTCACTTCCTCAAACCCCATAGCTGGGGGAGCTTGCATCGGCACAGGAGTAGGTCCCACAGCCATCGATCGCGTGATTGGTGTAGCTAAAGCCTATACAACGCGCGTTGGTGAAGGACCATTTCCCACCGAACTTGACGAAGAAATTGGCGCGCAACTATGCGATCGCGGGGCAGAATTTGGCACTACCACGGGGCGCAAACGCCGTTGCGGGTGGTTTGATGCGGTAATTGGTCGTTACGCCGTCCGCATCAATGGCATGGATTGTTTGGCAATTACCAAGCTAGATGTCCTCGACGAACTAGAGGAAATCAAAGTATGTGTTGCCTACGAAATTGATGGAGTAGAGTTTAAAGACTTTCCCCGCAATGCCCGCCGCTTTGCCCAGTGTCGCCCCATCTACAAGGTTCTCCCAGGGTGGAAACAGTCTACTGAAGAATGCCGCTCTTTGGAAGACTTGCCTCGCCAAGCTTTGGACTATCTCAAATTCTTAGCCGAATTGATGGATGTGCCAATTGCGATCGTTTCTTTGGGCGCTAGTCGCGATCGCACAATTATTGTGGAAGATCCGATCCACGGTCCCAAACGAGCGTTATTAGATGCTAACGGTACTCCGGTAGCTTCTCAAGTTTAAATAGTTCAAATCGTTTATTTTAGTTACTTTTGTCTCATGGAAATTACAGTTGAGTGTCAAAAACGCGCCGAAGGCAGCAAGCCTAGAGCTTTACGCCGCGAAGGTTTAATTCCAGCTTCTTTGTACGGACATAAAGGTACAGAGTCGATTACGCTTACAGTCAAAGCAAAAACCCTAGAACAATTGCTAAAAAAGGCTGGGGTGAATAGTACAGTCGTCGATCTAAGTATTCCTGACTTGTCTTGGCGCGGTAAAACTTTGCTGCGGGAAGTACAAATTCATCCCGTCAAGCGCTGGGCTTATCATGTCAGCTTTTTTGCGCTAGCGGCTCAAGAAAGCGTGGAAGTGGAAGTACCCGTTCACTTTGTGGGCGAAGCGCCAGGGGTGAAAGTAGAAGGTGGAGTTTTAGATATCGTATTGACCGAGCTTGAAGTCAAATGCGCCCCTGACAGTATCCCCGATGCCATTGAAGTTGATATTTCAAATCTACATCTCAAAGATATTTTGTATGTCAATCAGCTTGTTTTACCCCCAGGAGTTACTGTTTTGGGCGAACCAGGGCGGACTGTTGCTAGTGTAGTTCAGTCCAAGGTAAGTGCGGAAGCTGAGGCAATTATCGAGGAAGCAGTGGCAGAGTCAGGATCGACAGATTCTGCTACCCCATCAGCTTAAGCAAGGAAATAGTTGCCGTAATTTACTACCAGGAGTTAATCTCCTGGTTTTTTATTTATAAGTGAGAGTAGTCATGACATTAATTGAACAGATGTTGCAAGCGGGATTTTATCCTCATGCAGTCACAGAACCAATCGAATTGATTCAAACCCACGTTTCTTATGTATTTTTGACTGGGGATTATGCCTATAAGGTGAAAAAGCCTGTAAACTTTGGCTTTTTGGACTACTCAACCTTGGAGAAACGAGAAGGTTTTTGTCGTCAAGAATTGGAGATGAATAAGCGAGGCGCACCGGATCTTTACTTGGAAGTATTGCCTGTAACTCAAGCCGGGGACAAGTTGAGCTTGAACGGAACCGGGGAAGTAGTAGAATACGTGCTAAAAATGCGCCAGTTTCCCCAATCAGCTTTATTAAGCGAGATGTTTGAACTGGGGACGCTGACGGAGGCGCATATGGAGCAATTGGGGCGGGTAGTGGCAAAATATCACGAGCAATCCACTTCTAGCGATCGCATTCGTTCTTTTGGCGAAGTTGCCCAGGTACGGCAAGCTATTGATGAAAACTATCAGCAAACCAAAAAGTATATCGGCAATCCGCAAACTCCGGCACAGTACGCAGAAACTAAGCAATATACAGATAATTTCTTTGTCGGGCGGAGTCAATTATTTAAGAGCCGGATTGAAAACAATAAAATTCGGGAGTGTCATGGTGATTTGCACCTGAGAAATATTTGCCTGTGGCATGATGAAATTCTCTTGTTTGACTGCATTGAATTTAACGAGCCGTTTCGCTTTGTCGATGTCATGTACGATGTAGCGTTTACGGTGATGGATTTGCAAGCAAGGCAGCGTCCAGACTTTGGCAATGCTTTTTTAAATACTTATGCAGAGCAAACCGGAGACTGGGAAGGTTTGCAGGTATTGCCTTTGTATTTGAGCCGTCAAGCTTACGTTAGAGCTAAAGTAACTTCTTTTTTACTTGACGATCCGGGGATACCAGAAGCGGCGAAAGTAGAAGCGGCGGCGACAGCTAGTGGTTATTACAAACTAGCTTGGGAATATACTAAGCCCCGTCAAGGCAAATTGATTTTAATGTCTGGCTTGTCTGGGGCGGGTAAAAGTACCACCGCACGGCTAATTGCTCGGAAACTAGACGCTATTCACCTCCGCTCGGATGCTGTACGCAAACATTTAGGCAAAGTTCCTTTATCCGAGCGTGGTGGGGAGGAGCTTTATACTCCGCAAATGACTCAAAAAACTTACGATCGCCTATTGCAATTAGGAGTTATGCTGGCAAACCAAGGTTTTACAGTCATTCTAGATGCCAAGTATGATCGCGTGGCTTTGAGAACTAATGCGATCGATCTAGCAGAATTTCAGCAATTACCGTTGCAAATTATTCACTGCACGGCTCCCCTTGAAGTATTGCGCGATCGCCTCTCGGCTCGTCAGGACGATATTGCCGATGCTACAGCAGACTTATTGGAGTCTCAAATTGCTAATACTGAAGCATTTACACCAGCAGAGCAACCATATGTGCAGACATTGGATACTACTGAGCCTATAGAGCCACAATTGGCGAAAATTTACCCATAAATTGGCAAAATTGCTCGATTAGTTCTATGCGCCCAGCCGACTAGAACTAATCGAGTGCAAATTATTTTCTATTGTGATTTAAACCCAACCGCGCAAGCGATAGATAACTAAACCTACATACTCTTTTAAAGCGCGAGTGAAATTTTGCAAAGCACCGCTATCAGGCAAAGAGGCAAGTAATTTAGCTTCAAAACTACTTTGAATTTCTTGAAATTCGTTCGTGCTGACCAAAAAATCGGTAGGTGCGGCGAAAGCCGTTATTTTTTGACGTTTAAATATTGCTAGACTTCGGGGCATATGCATGGCAGAAGTTACAAGTAGAATATTTTTGATTTTCCGGCTATTGAGTATTTTTTGGACATTTACCGCATTTTCGCGAGTATTGTAAGAACTTGGCTCTTGAATAATTGCGGATGGGGGAACTCCAACTTGAGTCAAAATTTCTGCCATATCCTTTGATTCTGGGGAACCACTACCCCGCCAAGCAATACGTCCGCCACTGACAATAATTATTGGTGCTAAACCTTGCTTGTATAGTTCAGCGCCATAAAGAACGCGATCGCCTTCTTCACTCAAATCTACTCCAGGGCGGGGAAAAAACTGCGATTTTGTTGCCCCACCCAAAACAACAATTGCCTCCGCTTGGGGTAACTGCGTGGGGGTATTTTGCCATTCCAGACTCCGCAGCAAAGACAAAGAAACCCAAGTGTTACTCGTAACTACCAAGATAACTAAAGCAGAGGCAATAGGAATTGCCACAAAGCGCGATTTTTTCCACAGCATTACCAATGCTATTACCAGTAAAATACATGACAGTCCCAAGGGATAAATAAATAAAGGTAGTAGTTTGGATAGAAATAGAAACATTGGTTGTGTGGCTACTCCAACGTAAATACTAAACATTGAAGCATCAAAAACGACTGTCTGCTAATACTGGGGTTAAAGACTCCGCGCTTTTAGTTAGCAAGTCACGGGCAGTTAATTCTATACTATAGGTAGGATGGCTGTTTAGGAAGCAGAGTAAAAGTAAGCAATTATGACAACTTACGAGACTAAGATCGCTCGCTCTTATAGTCAAGAAGATATCCAGCAAATTCTCTCTATTGCGATCGCTCGTCAATCTGACGATAGTGAATTTTCCTACGAGCAGCTATTAGAAATTGCTGAAGAACTAGAAATTTCCCCCGAATCTTTGCAACAGTCAGAAATAGAGTGGCGATCGCAAAATACGATCGTGCGCCAAAAGCAATCGTTTGATTTGTACCGCCGCCACAAGCTCCAAAAGAAGTTTGGTAATTATGCGATCGCCAACTCTTTTTTAGTACCAATCAATTTACTCAGTTCTGGCGAAGTTTCATGGTCGCTGTATATTCTACTAATTTGGGGTCTGAAAGTTGGTCTTGATACCTGGAATACTTACTACTCCAATGGTGAGGAGTACGAAAGAGCTTTCCAAAAGTGGTCTAGGCAACATCAGTTAAAACAATCGGTAAATACTTTCATGGGCAATATTAATAAGTTGTTGAAAGCATACCAGTCTAGATAGAATGCTCTTTTAAATCTTCTAAAGCAACGTGTTCGAGAGCAGAAGCATGAGTTGCAGCTAAGTTGACGGGTGGCGCGACACCAGCTTCCATTGCTTCTTGCCAACGAGAAGCACACAAGCACCAACAATCGCCAGGCTTCAAACCAGGGAAATTAGCTCTAGGGGTACTTAAATCGTTGCCTTGAACCTTAGTATATTCCAAAAATTCCGCCGTAACTTTGGCACAAACAACGTGTACGCCAAAGTCTCCCGCACCTGTACTACATTTTCCATCCCGATAATATCCAGTCATGGGCGAAGTGCAGCAAGTTTCTAGTTCTCCCCCCACAACATTTTGAGCATTAGTCATTTTATTTGTTCAAAAAACGCTTACGCCATATTACTGCTCTAACGCCAAAAACAAATCGACTTAACGGATTAACTTTTTATTGTCTATTTGCAGACACCCATGCACAGAAAGTTGCTGACTCAATCTATCCAAATAGTTAATTGCTAGGACAAGGTGAAAAATTAAAACCTCTATCTAGAGAGCGTTTTGGTTGATGAGCCTGATGAAGTAAAACTAGAATGCTAAAATTTAACTGCGATTGTATTTTATGAAACTAAATCATTTTACTAAACAGCTTTCGACTGTAGGACATTGGGTAGCTACAACTCTATTTTGTCTAAGTGCGATTACTTTTGTATGGCAAGGTGCGTTTTTTGCAAACAATTCGGCAATGGCATCACCAACATTAGTTGCAGCTAGAGATGCAGGAGACAAAGTTAAAGAAAAAGCTGATGACGTTGCCAAAGGCTCCAAGAACTTTATTCGCGATACGAAAGACAAAGTTAAGGATGCTGCTAGTAGCAATGCCAAAAAAGTTGAAAAATCTACCGATAGCGATAGTAATGTTGAGAGCAAAGCTAAGAGCGACAGAGACACAATCTACAAAAGAGCAGACGAAGATGCGGCTCGAACTGAGAAAGCAGTAGACAAGTCAATGAATGCTGTAGAGCGCGCTGTTGATAACATCAAAGACGCTTTTAACTAAGTTGATAGAGGATCGGCATAATCAATAAGCTGGTTGGTTATGCTGATTTGCGCGATCGTATCACTACACCACCTGAGAATTCGTTTCACACTATCTGGATTTTGGACACCAACAAGTAAGATTTCAGGTCTACCCCCATCGCTCGAACCGCAAGATAATGTTTGCGATCGGCGGCAGACAACCCACTCGTTACAAGCGAGATCTCTTATCCGCCTGCTCCAGTTGTTATACGGCGGTTTGCACCACCCAATTTTCTAGGACTGTCGCCAATTCTCGGTCTGTAGACCAGGAACTCGCTCAAATTCTCGTTGGTTTGCTGTAATCATGAGGAGGTTATGTCGAAGTGCAGTAGCTGCAATCAAGACATCTAATTCCGGCTTCGTCGAGCGCTTTTACAAATGGGCTAACCCACTACTAATCGGAAGCTTTTTGGAGTGCTTCAAAGAATAACTGCCCGCCCTCCAACTGTCACTCGCTTCATCAAATCAGCCAGGTTTATCTTCCCTGACCGAGAACACCAGAAACGTTTCCAGTCATATACCTGCTTCAACAGATTGAATAGCTATTAGGGAACAACTCTTTTTCAAAGATAACTTCATTTAAAAGTCTTTGTGCCTTTGCCTTACTCTTTGCCTGAAAACATAGCTTGACAGGATCGCTTCTAACGGATTTTGCAGCCCAGTTCATAGCTTAAGCAGACTAACAGTTTGCGATCGCGACTGTTAATATCTTTGCGCCTTACATTGCTGAAATAAAAACAATACTTAAAAAAAAGGAGGTTGCGATCGCAACTGTCAGTATCTTTGCGTTCTACCTATGCGACTTTGACCAGTGTGTTACACCAAAATTATTAACCTGCTGTCTAAGATAAATGCTAGGAACTAACTGGAGGGGCTAATTTCCATACTCTAGAATACTCTTTAATAACCTGCCGCCCTGTTTGAGAGAGAAATTGGGTCACACCTTGAGTAGCGATCTTGGCTGAATCTCGACGGCGCTGAAACTCACCTTCTTGGCTATGATATCTTTTTGCAAGATAAATCATTGAGTTCGTGACATAGTGTTTGTTGATCAGGTGAAAATTGCAGCCTAGTAACATAGATAAGATGGCTAAATTGGCAGATATTTCGTTCTCTATCTCCTCAAATTTCATCGTTATCTGATATGAATAAATAGTTGCATGAGATGCTTTGCAGAGGATCTCCCAAAGAGTTTTTAGTTCAGTAATATCTGGTACAATAATTTTCTTTAAAATTGCATTAGAAAAATAGATCGTCTCTCCAGCTACCCATTTAGATATAAGGTTGTCACGTTGTCGCAAGGACGAAAATTTTGCAATCATCAATGCTTCATGTACTGAACGTAGTAGCACCAAGCCAGAGCCATATAAACCATCTATTGTTAGAATAAGGCTTGAGTAAAGTGCAATTTCATTTTTAATCAATGCTGATATAATCGGTGCTTCTGCATCGCTATGTTGAGTAAGGTTGTGATGTTGAGTAAGGTTGTGTTTCCCTAGAAACCCATGAAATAATTTAACATACTCATACTGTGCATTCATACATTCTTGTATTGCTGATATACGTTCAGAGAATTTTTCTTGAGAGAGATATCGGTTGATCTGACGTTTTTTCTCTAATTCCTGAAATTGCATAAATATTAAAATCTAAGTTACTAGTTATACTAACTATACTAAGTAGTTTAATTATTTATAACTAAATTATAGCTACTGCCACCGCTAAAAATCAAAGCAGGCTGATTGTTTTTTATACTGAAACTTTTGTACAAGCATCATGGCTATTTTTGAGCGTAACATACAGAAACTTTCTTCATAGCATCTATATTTGAGATTATCCAAAAATTTTTCGTATATCCACCTTAAAGGAAGTATTGTACAAAAAGATTTTGTATATCCTAATGGTTTACTTTGCAACTTTACTTAGATAGACTGGACTAAATTTTGTAAATAATAGTTAGCATAAACTTGACTAATGTGTTCTTGTTCTAAACGTTTTCCATGAAGTGATAAATGAGCATATAAAGTCTGTTCTCCGGCAGTCAAGTAAGGTAAAGTTACAGTACCCCCGCTTGAATTATAAACAGCAAATTCTTGGAAAGTTTCAAAAGTTTTAATGTCCATCATTATAGATATCGTTTGAGGGAAGTGCGATCGCAGTTGAGAAAGAATCTTAAATCCCTCTACATCCAAATCCCCCCAATAAAAAATAGGACAATGTAATAGCCAATCAACAGACTTTAAGGCTTGAATCGCATACCCACTACCAAAAATTGCCAGACCATTGTTTTGAGCAGGTAAAGTCAGAAAATTCATTAAATTTTCCGTAATAAAGAATCGGTGAGATTCCAAGCGAAGTTGTCTAAATTCAGAAATGGGCGTACTGATATCAAAGAAGGGCAAACTATGTCTAGCTTTTATTGTTTGATCTAAGACTCTGAAACGAATAGTTGATTCGCGGTATCGCAGAGAAAACCGCTTTTCAAAAACACATTCTCTTTCACCTTCTACGGAGGTAAGCTGTTCAATTGATAAGATAGCTTCTAAAAGTCTACGCAGGATATCTTTATTTTGTTCAATGAATTTGGTGTGAACCTGAATAGGTAATTCTCGAATGTACAAGTTAGGATTGGGGTTGCGTTGAAAGTACTGGCAAACTTTGAGTAAATCATGCCAGCTTTCTCGATACTTAATTACATCTAAGGGATTTTGACAAAGCCACCAATTGAGTTTGGGAACTTCTAGGCGGACAAGTTCTATATCTGCTTTAAATTTTGAAAACTCTTGCTCTTTTTTTATTAGTTTTAAGTAGTCTTTCTCCGTTTCAATACTAATACGTTTAGGGAGGGATTGTTGTCCGTGCTTATGGGTCTTCCGAGACTCCAACTCAAGATTATAACCATAGCCTAAACTTTGTTTTGAATTGTCGATCAACTGAGTCACTTCTGTTCGCAAACTAAGGTAATCTTTAGGAAAAAAACCTATAGAAAGTTCGATAGGAAAGAAGTTTTCTTGCGTAAGAAATGAACGGAGAAATAAAGGATAGTGACTATTGGCTTTTTGTTGAATCTGAATAAAATTAATCACGATCTTGACTAAGAGTAAGCTAACAGTTTTGTCGATATTTTTCAATCGGAATAGATGCGATTTTAGAGCAGTTTCCTTCTGGTGCGTTATGGACGAAGTGAAGGCTAGAAATGGATGATTCAATTACATTGATCTTATCTTTTGGAGTTACCACTAAAAGTTGTAGGTTTAAGTTTTTAAAAAGTGCCATTGCATAACGAGCATTGCTATCATCGGATTTGCTAAATGCTTCATCAATTACCACAAAACGGAAAGACCTATTTTTTACTGTATCTTGACTTAAGCCAAATTGATAGGCGATCGCTGATGCTAAGATAGTGTAGGCTAATTTGACTTTTTGCCCGCCAGATTTTCCCGATGAATCGGTATGGTGTTCTTTTTCAGCGTTATCTGAGCGATAGCGTTCGCTGACTGAAAAATCTAGCCAATTACGAACATCGGTTACTAAACCTGTCCATCGATCTTCAGACTTAAATCGTTCAATCAGGCGTGTTTGAATATTTTTAAATCGTTCCTCATTGTCTTGGGCGCTGTAACGAGCAATATCGCCTAGACAAGCAATCAAATCTTGCTTAAAGTCTCGAATTTCACGGTTACGGCTTGGATCGCAGCATAATTTGATATAGGTAGATCCTGTATAATCAATATTCTGCAAAGATTCATTTAGTTCGTCTATACTTTGCTGAATTTCTTCTTCTTGCTTTTCTAAAGAACTCTTAAATATTGAAATAGCAATGATTACTTTCTCGTTCATTAATTGTTTAAAACGTTGTTCGTGACGAGGTAAGTCATCTTTCTCTATTTGGATTTTAAGTTTAAGATATTCATCTAAATATTCCAAGGAGGTTAGCAGTTCTGAGGTTATTTCAGGAAAAGCATTTTTGAAGTTTAGCATTCGCATAGTAAGGGAACTACGGGATTCTTCCTGCTGTCGTTCTTGTTGACGGAGTTGTTCTTGAAGATCATCGCGTAAGTTAGCTTCATCTTGGGCAATTGTTTCTAGAGTCATCAGATATTTCTTAATTTTGGTACTCCAGCGCGTTGCAAATGCCTGAATATCTTGCTCAGAAATTGAGCGCATTTTATCCTCACATTCCTTCTGTTGGCTCTGATTATTGCTTTGTTTATTTTTAAGAGTTTCAAGATCTCGAATTAAATTGTCGCGGTGTTGTCCTGCTTGAGCAATTTCTTGTTGAGCGCTCTGAAGTTGTGATTCTAACTGCTTGAGATGGTTAGAACTAGCTTCTAATTGCTGTTTTTGCTCTTGAATTTTAAGACGATCGCTCTCTATTGTTCGCCAATCAATTTCCGAGAAATCAACAAACTTCATAAAGTCTTGCAGCCAAGATGTTTGTTGCATCCGTTGTTTGCGATCGCGCTCCAGTTGTTGTACTTTTTTATCAATTTGCGTAAGTTGTTGATTGATTTGTTTTAAGTCAGTTTCTAACGCTTTAATTTTGCTGGCGTTATTCCAACCCAAAATGTATTGACTGCGATCGCCAATGGAGGAGCGATCGTCTTTTTCATGCCGTTCCGCTCCATGTTTGAGCAGTCCTGTGCGAGTGATGGCAAGAGTTTCATGTTGGAACTGTTCTACCGTATCGCAACAAATATAGCTAAATTGACTCACCAATCTATCTCGTAGCCATTGTGAGAATGTATCGTTGTCTTGCTTAATTTCCAGCTTGTGAGGAATCTGTTTCAGATTGAGGGCGCGTTGTGTTGGACTGGTAACTACTGGAGTCACGCGATAGTAGACTAACCGTCCTTTCAAATGAGTCTGATATACATAAGCATTGACCGCTTGATAATGAGCATCAGAAACTAAAACGCACAAGCCAAACCCTCGAAGCAAGCGCTCGATCGCACCTTCCCATTCCTGCGCCTCAAGGCGGACTTGTAAAAGCTCTCCAATAAAGGGCAGATCGGTTTGGGCTAGATTCAAGTCACGGACAAGGCGATCGCGGATATCAAGATTGGTTTTGGGAATCTGGCTTTTGCGGCTGCGGAGAGATTTTAACTCATCGTCCAGTTTTGTTTGTTGTTTTTGTAGATCGCTACGCAGTGCGATCTCATCATCTCGTTGTGCTTCTAAAGTTTGCAACGCTTCATCAATGTCTTGCTCTAGTTTTTCTCCTTTTGTTCTTGCTGCATAAAACGTGGTGCTGTCAGTGTATGGAGGTAAATCTAATTGTTGAGCAAGGCGATTGTAATTGTCAGTCTGGTTTTTCTTGCTAGTTAGCTCTTTTTGCCGTTGTTCTAGTTCTCGCTTGAGTTCTTGCAACCTTTGCCCAACGCTATCGTTATTGATAGAAATCACTAACTGCTGCTCTTTCTGACGTTCATTTGTAAGAGTGCGATCGCATTGTGTTAATTCATCTTCGTCTTGAGTTAGCTGCTGACTGATAGCTTGCAGTTCTTGAGTTAACAAGTTGAGTTTCTTACTGGCAAAGAAAGCAGGATTAATGGGTTGAAATTGCTGTAACTTTACAACTTCGTTTTTTAGTTTTGCATATTTTTCTGCTTCTTCAGTAAGTGGTGCAAGGGACTCTAATTGTCGGCGTGCTTTTTGAATTGCCCCGTGAGAAATAGTGAGATTCTCATAACTTTCTTGCAACTCACGAATCTTTGTCTGCACATCTGTCTTTTCCAACATATGATTGCGAACAAAATCATTTAATCCGCCAATCTCTTTGATGCTGACAGTTTGATTGAATAAGTCCAAGGCTTTTTCCGATTGCAAGCCGAGGCGTTTGCGAAATTGCTGGCTGTATTTCCCAAATTCGTCAAAGACTTCTACCCCGCTTGCTTTCAAGTGTTTCTTTAAGTCTGCAATTCGAGTGGATGAGGTGAAATGAGAATCGATCGCAAGTTCGGCATTAGCGATCGCAAAAAACTTACGCACAGAGCCAGCTTCTATCCACAACACCTGTGCCAGCGTTAGGTCTTGCTTGGTAAGGCGATCGCTAAAATATGCCAGCAATACTGTCAGCGTTCCGTCTGTTCGCAGCAATTTGGGTTTTGAGCCATAGGATTCTTCCACGCGGGTACGACCATACGCCCCTTGCACGTAACTTTTTTCATCGCGTTCTTTTCTAGTTGTAGTGCTAGAGGCCTGGTTATAGTTACGGCGTTTATTGGCAACCAGTAAAGTTAGCAATGCGTCCACCAATGTTGATTTTCCCGAACCGTTCGCCCCAGTAAGTAAAGCCATATTTCCCTGCAAATCCATCACCCAAGGGCGTTTGTCAAACGTACCCCAGTTCAGTACCTCAAAGCGTTGAAGACGAAAGCCTGCCAGCGCATCAGGGTTGTGACCATTTAATTGGTCAAGATACAGGGGGATTTGCATAGTTTTCTAGCTTTTGTTTTAGAAGTTCTAGGGTATCTGCATCAATTTTGGCTTTGAGGATAGGACGCACTTCATAATTTTCATCTTGTCCAGACAGGCGTTTCAAGAATCCAAATTCGATGGTTTGCTTCACTAATCCCTCTACCTCGCGCCGAAATCTGTCTTCATTATTTTCTTCCGGTAGGTAGGGTTGTAGTAAATCTCTAATTTGTTCAATGCTGAGGACTAATCGTCCAGTAGCATCGCTGGCATCAAATTGTCGTAATTGGTCGCGCAGCAATACGCAAAAAACCGTGACTCTAAAGCTCAACTGACGACGAACAGTTAGCCGAGGTAGGGGCTCTGTCCGCTCCTCCGGCTCTGGATCTGGTTGCTCTAAATAAGCAAAGCCTTCCGTGTCATAATTTTGAACGTGCAGACCAATCTTACCAAAGTATTCCTTAATAGGAGTCAGATAGCTTTGCAACCGTTCCCAATGGGGATCGTCACTGTAAATTGCTCCTTGCAGAAGCTTGATAATTACTGGGGCATAGGATTGTAGGGGCTGAGGTTGCATTACTCTCAACGGCGAAAAATGACCTGGGGCAATGTCAGATGCAGTTGTTTATCTGACTCCAGACTGGAGATCGTGATTGAATCAATTGTACTGGTATTAATAGAATGTCGTCGATCGCCTTGGGTAGCGATCGCTAGATAAGCCA
This sequence comes from Aliterella sp. E5.1, assembly GCF_057473825.1. Taxonomy (NCBI): domain Bacteria; kingdom Bacillati; phylum Cyanobacteriota; class Cyanophyceae; order Chroococcidiopsidales; family Aliterellaceae; genus Aliterella; species Aliterella sp. E5.1. The sequence goes on along the minus strand of NZ_JBYCCV010000052.1, from coordinate 10,570 downwards.
CAATTTCCGGCAATCCTTGACTTACAGGATAGAGTTGAAGCAACTCTGCTAACGAAACGGCGGAATGATGTTCTAACAAGTCATCAATGCGTTGTGCTAACTCGTCCTCATTGACATAAAACTGCTGATAAAGTTCGGCGATTTCTTCCTCTAGGGTATCTTCCGGCAAGTTGCTAAAGTCTAGGGAAAAAGTTGGTGTTTCTGACTCCTCCAAAGGATGTAGCGGACGCTCCATTATCAGATTTACCGCAGGTTCGCATTCTAATTGCCAAAAATCTGACTCTGCGCTTGCACGATCTGCCACTTGTAAGGCAAGGCGTTGAACATCGGTAATTAGTTCCGCTACTCGTCGATTTTCCATTAAGTTGCGCTCGTCCAACATCTGTCGCAGTTTTTCTGTTAGTCGATGGTTGGATTGCACGATGTATTCACCCGCATCAATCAAATTGCGCTCAATCCGGCGCAGTAGCCCATTCTCCCGAATTAGAGGCTGTATTTCTTCTAGTTTATAAACGTCTTGAATCAAGGATCTGAGTTCCTGTCGCTTGCTCGTTGACATCAAAAAATTCCAGAAGGCGTAGAAACTGCGTCCCTGATCGGACTCTTTTAATTCTCGATCGGCATCCAATACCCGGCTCACCACTGCACCTTTACAAGCATCTTGCTGAAGTTGAGCTTCCTTTATAGTTCGAGTTAGGTTGCGAAAATTTTGTTCAATGTCTTTAAAATCTGCAATCAATTGACGGGTGACTTGATTTGCTAGAAAAAACCGTTCTTGCAGTTGGGTTTGATTGTAGAGAGCGACTTCTCCCGTTTGTCGAATTTGGTCGATTTCTTGCTGGAGGTGATCGCGATCTTGTTCTAACTGAGCAATCCGCTCTTCCACATCGGTGGTACTGCGATCGCGGATTTCTTTCAACAATGAGAAAATTTGCAAAAAGCGTGATTCTGTCCCTACAAACTCATCTTTTTGTTGTAAGTCTTCTAACCAGGCGATCGCTTTCTCCGCCGCCGGAGTCAATGTAAATATTGGCTCATCGCGACTATCAAAGATTTTCCGCAACAGCCCATCGTCACACCATTCGCTTAAATATTCTTTAGGGAATCGGGGATGATAAAGATCGGCATAAATTTCTTGCAGCAACTCTAGGCAGTCACTCAACTTTGTTTCTAACTCTAGTTGAGCAACAGAAATACGCTGAGTTTCTTTAAATTGTTTGTGTAAAAAGCTCAAAATTAAGGCGGCGTTACGGCTGCGAAAAAGCTTGAAAATCGGCGAGCTTTCTAGCTCATATTTAACTTGTTCGTAATCCATGAAATTATTTATTTTAAAATAATTTTACTGTACTAATTTCTGTGCATATACGCCGATGCAAAACAAGAGCTAGGTCTGAAGTTATAGGCAAACAAATATTCACTTAGACAAATTAGGTTCTACTACGTCAGGGAAACTCTCAAAATTGCGCCGCACCCAGTCCATACCAATCTCATTATTAAGCCTAATTTTCTGAGGGGTATCTGCATAAGTCTTTCTTAAAATATCTGCATCCTGCTCTACCACAACCTTGCCAAACTTGAGGTAAGTGTTGCCAAGTAGTTTAAATACAGGATGTATAGCTTGACCAAATAGTAAAATATAAGTCCGCGTGCGATTCTCAGCTTCTGGCACGAATATATGACACTGCGCGGCTTTTCCCAAAGGCATTTCTCCATGAAAAATTACCAGCGATGGGAAGTGATTTTCTAGATGGGCTTTGATTGTACTGGGCAGTAAAAATAAATCGGGTTGCTTGAGTTTCTCTACCAAGCTGTAAGGAGCGGTAGGCATATCGTAAAAAGCATGAGAATGATGCCCAATATCTGTAAATTGATGAAACTCCACATCAGTAATCCGAAACAAGTCTCTGTGAGTGCCGTTTTGGTGATTGTAGTCGTGCATATTTAGCAGCATAGTCAGCAAAGGAGTCTCTACACTTGTATCTCCGGTATGCCCGACAAAGTAGTAAGTCTCCGCAATCTCATTTAGGATGGTAGGGATTGGAACTTTCGGCTCGTGTTCGCCATAAGACCAAATAAAATCTCCCTGAACTATTAGAGGTAAAGGTTTTAGTTGAGGTAATGCTTTCTTTTCAGTTCCCGGCAAAACAGTACAACCATCAGCATCAAACTTCAGCGCGTGGAAAGGACAAACTACGGTACTATTGCAATCGCCATCAACTTCACACCATCCTTCAGACAGCATTGCTCCCATGTGCGGACAAGCATTAGGCAAGGCGCGAACATCTCCCGCCGCATCTTTCCACATTACATAGTCAACGCCATACAAGGAAATTTTGCGAGGTTGGTTGAGTGCCAGCATTGACTTATGAGCTAATAACCAAGGCGCACCCGGGAGCATAGAATGCATAACATTCTCCACTAACTTCAAAATTGTGAATAATTCGTCGCATTTACAGAATATGACAAAACATTCGCATTCGTCAAGAGAATTGCGCCGTCAGCCCAAACAGCAGCGAGGCAAAGATCGGGTTGAAAAAATCTTAGATGCAGCAGCCGCAGTATTTGACGAGGTAGGCTATGAAGCTGCTACTACTCATTTAATTGCCGCTAAAGCGGGGGCGGCAATCGGTTCTCTATATCAGTTTTTTCCAGATAAAGCCGCCGTTTTTAATGCGATGGAGCTGCGCCATATTGAGCGAGTCAAGGTAATGTGGGCGCAGACAAATACTCCAGAAATCGTACAGTTACCTCTGCGCCAAATGATTCAAGCAATAGCGGGTGCTGTTGCCCAGTTGTTTGAACAGCCTGTCTCACGAGTAGTATTTGTGCAATTTTTTATATCCCGCCAGATTTTTCAGTCGATTGATGAAAGTATGACTCAGGGCGCAATCAACTTCCTGGCAAGCATCTTAAAGCAACGCAACCCGAACCTAGGCGAGGCGCAATATAGCCTTTTAGCAGAGGTTTGCGTCCATAGTAGCAATGCAGTGATGTTGTCCGCCCTTCGCAGCCCGGATCTCCAGCACCGCCAACAGTTGACGCAGCAAATTGAAGACTTGTTAGTGTCATATTTAGAGCCGTATGTAGGCGATCGCATATCCAACGATGTAATGAAAGTAATGAAATGTCCTCATTGTCAATCGTCGCAGTTATCTAGAAACGGGTATCGACGGGGAAAGCAATGCTACCGTTGTAAGGACTGTGGCAAACAGTTTGTAGAAAAATTAAAATAGAGTGGCTGATAATGCGATCTCACTCTCCTCCCACATCAAAACACCACCTAGATTTTGGACATCAATAGGTAATCTTTCAGGCTTGCTCCCCATTTCAGTGCAACAGATTGTTAAACTCCAACGACTTGTTAACCCATCTGTCCTGAGCGTAATATGCAGATGCTTTCCTTAAGACTCTAGAATAGATGCAACCCAAATTCACCAAACAGCTTATGCCTCTGACTGAACTTGTACCCCTCCTCAAAGAATTATCTTATTCTGATAAGCTCTTGCTATTACACTTGCTGATAGGTGAGTTAGTAAAGGGATCTGGTTTAGTCCCATTGGACGAGCAAGGTAAAGTAGCTAATCAAGGTTTACATGATTCTTTTGAAGCTGCTGCTGTTTTAGCAAAGGCATTGGCAGAGGAAAACGTGGCAACACATGGTTGATCAAGTCAGATTTGCCTTTACCGAGGTAGATCCAGACCTCGGCGCATTGAGTACACTGCCTTATCTACCACTAATCCTAACTTACCAAACTCAATCTCTTAGGGTATCAGGTTTATTAGATACAGGTTCTAGTGTCAACGTATTGCCTTACGAAGTGGGGTTAAGATTGGGAGCAGTTTAGGAGCGTCAAAGGCTCTCTGTTCCATTGGGCGGCAATTTAGCGAGGTTTGAAGCGCGCGCATTAGTTTTGACGGCAACCTTGGAGCAATTTCCTGCGGTGGATCTAGCTTTTGCGTGGACAAGAGACAGAAATGCTCCTTTAATTTTGGGACATATGAATTTTTTCTTGGCTTTTGATGTGTGCTTCTATCGTTCTGAATTAGCCTTTGAAATTAGTCCTAAAAGAGTTTAGATAGGGTGCGTTGCCTGGGCAACGCACCCTACTGATGCTAATAATACTGTCATCCAGTTGTTAATCAAGGTGGTCGTAGTACTGAGGCTTACTGTCCCAAAGAGAGTAAAGCTTTAGACCACCCCAAAGATAAAGTTCACCCTTGTCGTCATACTTCTTTTTTGCTCGAAACACATTCTCTGCATTTAAGTTTTCAAGAGCAGCAACCCCAGTATCTGGAATCTCGTATCCTTGGAAAGCATCACCAACTGTACTAACTGTGATTTGTGGAAGTTTCATTAGTAGAACGGCTCCTTTTGATTCCCGTAAAACTATTGCAAAGGAGTTCCAAGCCCCTCCGTAATAGCTAGTCGCACGAAAAATTTTACCTTCCAACGTATCTATTAGATTTTTTGAGTTAAGTAAGTATCGCAGGCGATCGTGTTTTATTAGACTGGACTTATCACGGATGATACGTTCTGCGGCATGAGACGACCATCGACTTACATCATCGGAGGTTGCTAGTTTTATGCGTTTATTCTGTCTGGCTGCGAAGCGTTGAGCACAAGGTAAATAGCGTGAAGTTGTCACAAAAAGCCCTTGGTTTGCTCGCTCGTCTTCTACGACAGCACTTAAAGCTTGTACTGCTTGAAGATCAATCGGGTTAGACACAGCATATCTTTTAGCCTGCACTAGGGTTACTACTTCGCCAATCACATCGTTAGAGTATAATCGAAGATCTACACCACCATCAGATTGACCAGAGCCAAGTTGAGTTTGATATCCATTATTACGAAATATGCCGTCAAGCAAGACTTCAAACTTTCTCGGCTCAAGATGATATAGCTCATTAGGGAACTTGTGAAACCTTGTATAAATCTCTTCATACAGATCCGAGAAATCTGGCTGCACTAAGTCGCAAATCCACTGCCATTCAAAGTAGTTACGATATGCTTCTTCTAGTGTTTCCTGTAGAGAAATGTTTCTACAGGTGAAAGTTTCATTCAAAGTAGTTACGATATGCTTCTTCTAGTGTTTCATCACTAGCAACCCAAAATGTAAATACTCCACCGTCATAATTCTCAAAATAGAATTCAGTAGTGTTAATTAAATCGTCAAATTCATTATACAGTTCATCACTAGAGTAGCCAGACAAAATTTCACCAAGTTGACCATTGACGCAGAGTAACAAAACACACGGGTTCATTGGTGGTTCATCATCAAAATGCTCATTCCATGACTGAAACGAGCAATCATTCCATAATTCATTCTGCTCAGTCCAAGAGCGAATAATTGACTTGAGGTTTTGAATCTTTTTTTCAAGGTGAGCATCAAGCATACACTACAAATTGATTGGCACTTGACTAAGTTTAGAGTTTCAACAGCTTAGCTAAATTCTTATTAGCTTGACCTTACTATTGTCACCTCAACAGACAACTTAAAGTATCGTCTCACCGATAACCAAAGCCTTATAACTATTTAATATAGTGAATTTTCCGTAATGCCCCTGACACATGAACTTATAAGGTACAAAACTACTTAATTGAATATGAATATCGCGTTTAGACGATCGCATTACCTACCTAGATCAACTTTCAACAGGTGGCGCAGAATAATAAATAATCGCTAGAAAAACTATCGGTAATTCAATCAACTTTTCTGGCCCGTGTGGAATATCGCCCCGAAAGGTTAGCGAGTCGCCAGGTTCTAATAGATAGGTAGATTGCCCGTGACGATATTCAATTTTACCTTGCAGCATATGAATAAACTCTACTCCTGGATGCTCAAAAGTCGGAAAAGCCTCCGAAGCATCGTCCATTGCAATCAAAAATGGTTCAAATAACTTAGTAGATCCGCGATCGTAGGCTAAAAGATGATAGGTATGACCGCGTTTAGTCCCGCGCCTGACTACTTCCATTCCTTCGCCACTTTTGACCAATTGCGCGTCGCCTTCGGGCATATTGTAGTTGCGAAATAAAGTAGAAAGCGATACACCTAGCGCACGAGCAAGTTTTGCTAAAGTTTCTAAACTGGTTGCAGTTTGAGCGGTTTCAATTTTTGACAGCATCCCACGGGAAATATTAGCGCGATCGCATACTTCAGCAATTGTTAACCCGTGTTTCTGTCGCAATTGCCGGATCGTGTTGCCAATATAATGCTCTAGAGAACCATCATTGGTTTGTTCGGTGATGCCATGTGTTTATTTTCTACTGCAATCATTTTGCATGATCGCTCTATTCATTGACATCTATAAATAAAAAGTGCATGATATTCACTAAAGTTTCCTGTAAAGAATCTTAGCTGCTCAACTTATGCCGTTACGCTTGCTAAAATTTGCCCTAAATAAAAAGTATCCAGAACCAAGGATGTTTCGGCAATGCGATCTCCTAAAATCTAGCTACGAGGCGGTAATTATTGGCGGTGGCGGTCATGGACTAGCGGTGGCTTATATATCTAGCAAGAGATTACGGGATAATCAATGTTGCGGTTTTAGAAAAAGGCTATATTGGCGGCGGAAATACGGGACGAAATACCACAATTATTCGTTCTAACTACCTCACGCCGGAAGGAGTGAAGTTTTATGATGAATCGGTAAAACTGTGGCAGGATTTAGCACAAGATTTTGACTTAAATTTGTTTTACTCAACGCGCGGACACTTTACGCTGGCGCACACCGACGCATCGGTGCGGACAATGCGCTGGCGGGCGGAAGTAAATAAGCATTTTGGGATTGATAGCGAATTAGTTAGTCCCCAAGAAGTCCAAAAAGCTTGTCCGTACATAGATATAGATCGTGGCGGAAATGCCCCGGTTTTGGGGGGCTGTACCATGCACCCGGAAGTATTGCTCGTCATGATGCGGTGGCTTGGGGTTACGGACGCGGTGCAGACTTGCGCGGGGTTGAAATTCATCAACAGACGGAAGTATTGGGAATTGAGGTTAAAGGGGATAAAGTTACAGGAGTTAGAACTTCACGGGGTGATATTTCCACACCTAAAGTATTGTGTGCGGTAGCTGGATCTACGCCTCGAATATTAAAAATGGTGGGAATGCGATCGCACAGATAATTTAGAAAAACCTTGCTACGACTATAAAGGACTTTCGCGCAGTCGAGCTTTTATTGAAAAATTAGTAGACTCCTTGCAAGGGGCGGAGTTTGACGTTTATCAAATTGACCATGAAGACGCTAACGGTCAGTTTGAAATTAACTATACCTATACCGATGGTTTGACATCGTGCGATCGCTACATTTTCTTTAAAATGGCGGCTTCAGAAATAGCCAAAGAAATGGGGTTAGTTTGCTCGTTTATGCCGAAACCTTTTGCCAATCGTTCCAGTAACGGGATGCACATCCATATGTCGATTTCGGATGGCAAAAGCAATATATTTGCGGATGACACCGATGAAAGAAATCTAGGATTATCAAAACTAGCGTATCATTTCATGGGCGGATTGCTGGCTCACGCGCCAGCATTAACAGCTATTTGCGCGCCTACAATTAATTCTTACAAACGGCTGGTAGTTGGGCGAAGTCTAAGCGGTGCAACTTGGGCCCCAGCTTACATTACCTACGGAGATAACAATCGCTCTAGCATGGTGCGGATTCCTGGAGGGCGCTTAGAATTACGTTTAGCGGATGGATCGTGCAATCCTTATTTAGCTACAGCAGTTGCGATCGCAGCCGGGTTAGATGGCATCGAAAAAGAACTAGAACCGGGAGAACCTTACAACACTAATTTGTATGACTTTTCTGAGCAAGAAATCAAAGCTAAAGGCATTCAAACCTTACCCCAAAGTCTCTCTGAAGCGCTTGATGCTTTGGAATCCGACGAAGTAATTCCAGGGGCTTTGGGAGTATTAGCAGAGGAATTTATTAGCCTGAAGCGGATGGAATGGGTGGAATATATGCGCTACGTTTCCGAGTGGGAAGTGAAAAAATATTTGGAGTTTTTCTAAATGATAAGGGAATTAGCGATCGCTCCATCTAGCCCAACTTGTTCTGCGGTGCGCGAATTACTTGCAGAACTCGATTGTTATTTGGAAACTCTTTATCCCCCAGAAAGCAGACACGGATTAAATATCGCTGCTTTACAAGATAAATCTATTACTCTTTTTCTTGCCAAAGCTGACGATCAACCCGTTGGCTGCGGTGCTATCCAATTACAAGCATCTGGCTATGCAAAACTTAAGCGGATGTATGTGCGCCCCTCTATGCGCGGTAAAGGAATTGGGACACAGATACTTCGCCAAATTGAAGCCTTTGCTAAAAGATCCAATGTTCGCACTCTGCGTTTAGAAACTGGAGTTTATCAACCCGAAGCAATCCATCTTTATCAACAACTCGGTTACTATCCGATTCCTCCCTTCGATGACTACAAAGAAGATCCTTTATGTCTGTTTTTTGAAAAACCTCTTATTTAGAACTTATTATGTGCGGAATTGTTGGATTACTGGTTAAAAAAACTAATTTACGGGAACATTTAGGTGAATTAATGGTTCCAATGTTGATTGGTATGAGCGATCGCGGATCGGACTCGGCGGGACTTGCAGTATTTCCCGAACCCTTGGCAGACACGCATCGTAAGTATAGCTTGTATTCTGAAAGTGCCTTTAATTGGCAAGAATTAGCGCAAGATTATCAAACACATTTTGGTATTGAGGCTAATTTAACTGTACCTGTAGGCGATCACCCTTGGCACTACGCTGTGCGTACTCGCGCTGTACTAATTTCTGACCTTTCCCCAAACACCGTAAAACTATGGTTAAAACAAAATTATCCGCAGTTACATATACTGTCAACCGGACGCACAATCGACCTATACAAAGATATTGGTACACCTACAGATGTCGCTCATCGCTACAATTTCCAGTCTCTCAAAGGTTCGCATTTAGTCGGACATACTCGAATGGCGACAGAATCGGCGGTTACACCCGATCGCGCACATCCTTTCACGGCGGGGGAAGACTTTTGTTTAGTCCACAATGGATCTCTTTCTAATCCTAATGAAATTCGCCGCAAACTCGAACCACGCGGAATTAAGTTTGAAACCGATAACGATACCGAAGCTGCTTGTCGGTTTTTGGAATGGCGAATGCAAGAAGGAGACGATTTAGAAGCTGCTATGAATAAAGGGTTTGAGGAATTAGACGGTTTTTATACATTTTTGATGGGTACGGCGGACAAATTGGCATTAGTCAGAGATGCTTTTGGTTGCAAACCTGCGGTTGTGGCGGAAACAGATGATTATGTGGCGATCGCCTCTGAATTTCGCTCTCTTGCTCATTTACCTGATATAAAACACGCCCATATCTACGAACCCGTACCAGAGGAGATGTATGTATGGAAAGTATAATTTTCGATCTTACGCAAACTTCCGTGCGTGAAGTCAATCAATATCTGCATCACAACTTACTAGAGCATCCAAGTTTAATCAAAATTCTTAATTCCGATGGCGCACACAACATCGCTATTGGTCTAAATGCACCCGTTGACGTAGAAATTATCGGACATACAGGCTATTACGCCGCCAGCATGAACAGACTAGCCAACGTAACTATTACAGGCAATGCAGGTACAGGCGTTGCCGAAAATATGATGTCTGGGCGAGTCCAAGTCAAAGGCTTTGCTTCGGTTTCTGCGGGTGCTTCAGCCCATGGTGGGTTACTAATTATTGATGGTAATGCAGGTTTGCGTTGCGGTATTTCCCTTAAAGGTGGAGATATTGTTGTCGGTGGGAATGTCGGCAGTTTTTCCGCATTTATGGCACAAGCTGGGCGGATTGTAGTCTGTGGCGATGCGGGAGAAGCGTTAGGCGATTCGCTGTACGAAGCCGTAATTTATGTACGAGGAAGTATCAAATCTTTAGGCGCAGATGCCCAAATTGAACCAATGCTAGAAGCCGATTATCTAACAGTAGGAGAATTACTCGGTAAAGCAGGTTTCCCTTATCATCCCAAAGAGTTCAAACGAGTAGCATCCGCAAAGCAGCTTTATCACTGGAATGCAGACGCAAAGCAAGAATACTAATTACTTCAACTTACTTATATTTGCAGCTAATAATATATGAATCCTATGCAATCCAACGAACAATCTTGGGAATACGATCGCACTATCCTTAACTATATTCAAAATGCCGCCGCTCACGGACTCTATGAAATACGCGGATTGGGGGCAAAACGCAAGTTACCCCATTTTGATGATTTAGTATTTTTGGGTGCATCTTTATCGCGCTATCCCTTATCGCTCTTTCATCACTCTAGGCAGAGGAAAATGAGAGGTAATCGAAACCTGAGATGTCTGGAATAGCACCACGCATCCGATTCATGAAGGCAATTAGCGTTGAAAAACCAATTGATAAATGTGGAATTGGGAAAACTTTGAGCCAAGGTTTAACGGATTTCGCGGAATTCCCCTTCCTCGCCGCAGGCAGGGAGGGGATGGATAGCGGGAGACTCTTAGTCTCCAATTAGTCTTGACTTTCACTTCTAGGTATGAGATTATACATATACCCAAA
>NZ_JBYCCV010000051.1:0-26498 GCF_057473825.1 Aliterella sp. E5.1 | reverse complement strand
GCAAGTCTTGCCAGTTACAACCATTTTTCAGTTGATAAAAGATGCCATCCAAGATTTCGCGCTTGCTCCAGTTAGAAGGTCTTGTTTGCTTCTTCGGCGGTAGGATCTTAGGTAGTAAAGGTTCTATTATTTTCCACTCTTCGTCGGTGAGGCTGCTCTGGTACGGCATGGCATCTGCATTATGTTTTTGCCTTAACGTTACTTCCTTCCAGGGAAAGATGTCAAATGGGTTCTATATAACTTAGGAAACATATTCTTAAATTACATTTACCTCCCCTGGGGGAGATATTAGCCAAAATTGTTGTGACAGACTACTAACTACCTTCTCAAGTTAATTTTGTAAAAACTTACAAGGGAGCAATATGAATTTAGGAGATAGGTTTAAGGATTTAGTTGGAGGTCTGGGTAGAGGACGCGATGGTGATGATGACAATCGCCGACGCAAATATCGCGACGATGACGATGAGCGTAGATCTAGATACCGCGATAATGACGATGATGACGATCGCCGACGCAAATACCGCGACGATGACGATGACGATGATGATGATGACGATTAATCTAGAACCCTAACTAGATAGAGCAAAACTTATAATTTACGGCTGTATAACTGTTAAATTAGAGAAAAGTTCTCAGCAACAGTAGTTATACGGCTTTTTCATTGCTTTTACGAGCCGTAATGTAACTATATGACTTAAATTCATGACAAATTTACCCGATCGCGATCGACTAATTCGATATCATATTTTGGTATCGGGCAAAGTACAAGGAGTTGGGTATCGAATGTCAGTCCTACAAGCAGCCAAGAGACTCCACCTCAATGGGTGGGTACAAAATCTGCCTGATGGTAGAGTAGAAGCTATTTTTGAAGGGAATATGAGTGATGTTGAGCAGATGCTTGGCTGGTGTCGCCGAGGCAACTCAATTGCTGTTGTCCAAGATATTGGAGTCAAGCAAGAAACCCCAGAAGGTATACAAAGCTTTGAGATACGCCGTTAGTGCTGTATTAGAGGTTGATTGCGTTAAGATAGAATTCCGAAAATATTCAATCAAAACCCCATATTTTTTTCATGTATTTAAAATTTTTATATTTTGCTAATCTCTAAAATAATAGTATTGCGATCGCACTTTACCCAAAAGCTAGGAATTACCCACCATGCAGGATCACTTATCTAATACTCATATTGAAAATTCTCATACTTTGATTACTCCCGAACAAATTAGGAAAATATTGCCTATAAGCGATGAACTAGAAAAAAGTATTTTGAAATTTAGGCAAGAAATTGAGAAGATTTTAGAATTTCAAGATAACAGAAAATTTATAGTAGTGGGTCCATGCTCTATACACGATACAAAAGCTGCTGAAGAATACGCCCGCAAGCTCAAAAGTTTAGGTGAAAAAGTTGAAGATAAACTCTTACTAATCATGAGAGTTTACTTTGAAAAGCCTCGTACAACAGTTGGGTGGAAAGGATTGATCAACGATCCTGATATGGATGATTCTTTTCAAATCGAAAAGGGGTTGTTGACTGCGCGGAGATTGCTAATAAAACTTGCAGAATTAGGGTTGCCTACAGCTACTGAGGCTCTCGATCCAATTATACCTCAGTACATTGGCGAACTAATTTCTTGGTCAGCGATTGGAGCGCGGACTACTGAGTCTCAAACTCACCGAGAAATGGCAAGCGGGTTGTCTATGCCTGTAGGTTTTAAAAATGGTACAGATGGCAGTATTAAAGTTGCTTTAAATGCTTTAGAATCGGCTAAAACTCCACACAATTTTCTAGGGATAAACCACAAAGGGCAAGTAAGTAGTTTCAAAACTAAAGGCAATGCCTATGGTCACATTATCTTACGTGGTGGTGGCAGCAAGCCTAATTTTGAAGCAGAGAGTGTTAAAGAGGCGGAAGAAAAATTAAAGCAAGCAAATTTACCACCTAGAATTGTGATTGATTGCAGTCATGGCAATTCAAACAAAGATTACAAATTACAAGGTGGAGTTTTTGAGAACGTAATTCAGCAAGTTATAGAAGGGAATACTTCTATAGTTGGTATGATGTTAGAGTCCAATTTATATGAAGGAAGTCAATCTATTCCTAACGATTTAGAACAGTTAAAATATGGGGTTTCAGTAACAGATAAGTGCATCAATTGGGCAGAAACCGAACGAATTATTTTGTCTGCTTACGAGCAAATGAAGTAGATACTTATATAGATGCGATCGTACCATTGCGGCGGCGATCGCCTGCACCCGTAATAATGCCTTCAAACTCCATTGCTGTATGCACTCCACCAAAAAACATATTTTGTTGATTCCATAAAATTAGGCGATCGCTTTGAATATTTGCTACTTCTTTGCCTAATCCTGGTTCTACATTTAATACGTTATTTTCCCAGTGAATGCGAGGACTATTTACAGCCAAATCTACGGGCATTTTAAAGTCAATTATATTAGATATTACCTGCAAAATTGCTGTTCTAATTCGGTTGGAACCACCAGAACCTAGAGCAATTTCTGGCTGATTATTTTTGAGTACAATAGTAGGAGACATCATCGAAGAAATTCTGACATTTTCTTGCCATTGATAAAATCCGTGAGGATTCAAATCTTCTTCTCCTAGCATATTATTCATCATTACGCCTGTACCAGGAATTACATAACCACAACCTTCGCCGTGAGAAGTGGTGGTACTTGCAGCATTACCTTCAGCATCAATAACACTAATATGGGTAGTGCTTCCCCACTTATTTATAGACTTGCTTAATTGCTGCTTGTATTCATTAATATGCTCGGCAGATAGAAAACTTTCTTCAACATTTTTTTGATAAATATTACTATCATATTTATCTTTCCTAGCGATATTAGTCAGCCGCATTACTTCTATGAGGATTTGCAAATGCTCAGAACTACCAAATTCAATATTAGTCAAATCAATCTTTGCTAGTAATTCCAAAGCAAAAGCAATTAATATACCTCCAGAACTAGGAGATGGATTAGTTAATAGCAGATTATTTCTGTAATTTATTACTAATGGTTTTCGCTCGATAACTTGATAATTTTTGAAATCTTCTAAAGTTAAATATCCGCCATATTCTTGACAATCTTTTACTAATTTATCAGCGATTTCACCTTGATAAAATTTTTCTACACCTGCCTCTACTAAATAAGCTAAAGTATCAGCAAAATTCCTCATAAAAAAGGTTTCACCAGTTTTAAGCAATTGCCCATTTGGTGCATATACATTTTTCATTTCTGGTGAAGCAAATATAATTGGTTCGAGAATACTTGCTGAGTAGTGTTGAAAATTCTCTAGTTTTACACCATTTTTTGCATAGTGAATTGCAGGTTCTGCAACAACTTTGAAAGGCAATCTACCCAATTTCTGATGTACGTGAGAAATACCGCCAATATTTCCCGGTACAGCCATCGAACCCAAGCCAATATGAAACTCTTGAACCGCATCACCAAAATTAATGTCAACAGGATAAAAATTAGGATTAGTTTGCAGTTTTTTGGAACCGGGAGTTTGAGAAAAAAAGTCAAATAAAATATTATCGTTGTTTTGAGTATGAGCTAATAAAAAGCCCCCACCCGCCGCCGAAGTAAGGGTAGACTCCGTTACAAAGGATGCTAAAACTGCCGCCACCGCCGCATCAAAAGCATTACCGCCTAGCTGCAACATTTCAATTCCTGCGGCAGCAGTTTTTTGATTGCCAGCCGCAATTGTACCGTGAGTAGGTTTGAGCATTTTCTCTTAAGATCGCAAACTACTAACAAACTTATCTAACCTGTCCATGCCTTTCTCAACGGAGGTCATGTCAGTAGCATAAGATAAGCGGATATGGTCATCTGCACCAAAAGCTACCCCAGGAATTGCCGCCACTTGTTGAGTGTCCAATAGTGCTTTGCAAAATTCTAAAGAAGTTAATCCAGTTTTGCTGACATTAACGAACATATAGAATGCCCCATCAGGTTTAGCACAAGTCAGTTCAGGAATATCGTTCAGGAGGTTCAACATTACCTTACGCCGTTCGGCAAAAGCTTGACGCATTTGTTCGACACAATCTTGAGAACTTTGCAGCGCACAAATAGCTCCATACTGAGCAAAGGTACATACATTTGAAGTGCTATGTCCTTGAATTGTGCTGATAGCCTTGATTATTTCCGTCGATCCTGCCAAGTAGCCAATCCGCCAACCAGTCATAGAGTAGGCTTTAGCAAATCCACTGCTAATTAAAGTGCGATCGCCTATTTCTTTACCCAAGGAGGCAATACTGATATGTTCTGCCCCATCGTAGATAATTTTCTCGTAAATTTCATCAGAAACAACTAAAATATCTCGTTTTACGACAACTTCCGCGATCGCCTCAATTTCGGACGGCGTATAAACAACCCCTGTAGGGTTAGAAGGGGAATTAAGGACGAGTAACTTAGTTTTGGGTGTAATTGCTAAATCTAACTGTTCTGGAGTAATTTTGTAGTCAGTAGCCGCCGTATTGACAATAACTGGCGTACCCGCCGCTAGTTTAACCATTTCTGGATAACTCAGCCAGTAAGGAGAGGGGATAATTACTTCATCTCCTGCCTCTATCAACGCCATCATGAGGTTATATAAACTATGTTTACCTCCGTTAGTGACAATGATATTTTCCGCCTGGTAGTCGCGATTATTGTCTATTTTCAACTTTTGAGCGATCGCTTTTCTCAGGGCAAGTTCTCCCGCCGCCGCGCCATACCTAGTTTTACCTTCATCTAAGGCTTGTTTTGCTGCCTCTTTAATGTGTTTTGGGGTGTCAAAATCTGGTTCCCCGGCGCTGAAATTATAAACCTCAATTCCTTCAGCCTTCATCGCCTTGGCTTTGGCGGCGATTGCTAAAGTTATTGACGGCGTTACCTCACCTACTCTTGCTGCCAGCTTCATATCTACTACATTTGTGGCTTATTTCTAATCTATTAGGATAGCCCAGAGTTGTTATCAGAATTTGTGTTCTTTACTGCGGTAACTCGTGAAAGTGCGAGCATTATAATTGAATCCTTGGCAAAAAATGACAATAATTGCCATACTACAGTACCGCCAGCGAGTATTTTCGGCAATTAGTGCGCGCCGATCAAAAACGTCAAGCGAATGAACGTCTAGAAGCCTTATTGCTGGAAGGTTTAGAATCTGGAACTGCCACCTCAATGAGCGATAGAGATTGGCAAGAGGTGCGAGCGGCAGTTGCCAAGCGCACTGGATCGATTTAGTCGTAATGAACGAGGTAAATAAAAAACCACAAGCTATCAACGATTTGCTTGCGCTTGCAACATACATTGCAGAAGATAATTTAGATATTAGCGCTCGCTTTCTTGCTGCCGCAGAAGAAACATTTAAACAAATAGCTAAAATGCTAGAAATGGGAAAAATCTGCCAATTTACTCATCCTAAGCTGGTTAATGTCCGACAGCAAGGTATTAAAGGATTTAAAAATTATCTTGTGTTTTACCGTTTAGTTGATTCAAAAGTCGAAATTATCCGAGTGATTCATGGCGCACGAGAGATATCCGCCATCTTAGGAGAGAACTTAGAGGAAGATGACTAAATATGCGATCGCCCTGTTTTGACGCTCTATTAAAAAGTAGGCTGCTCAAAGTATTTAGAATACAAGTGTAGATAAAACAATAAATTGTTTTTCTATATATGCAATATGTTCTATTTTCATTCTTAAATCTTTAATTTTAAGGCGATCGCCTAATCCACAAATAAGATTACGGTCAATCTGAGTAGAAATTGTAATTTCAACCACCGCCGCAAGTCTATGTGTATTTGTTTAACTAAGTTTTTCTACTAACTGCTCTACTCGTTCTTTGACTTGATCGCGTACTCGGCGAAATGTCTCTACTGGTTGCCCTTCAGGATCGTCTAGTTGCCAATCTTGGAATACTTCTCTAAGTACCCATTCTTCGGGTAAATTTACGCCACAACCACACAAAGAAATTACCGCGTCGTAGTCTTCGGCTTTAAAGCCACTTAATGGCTTAGAAGTCTGACTGCTAATATCAATTCCAATTTCGGACATAATATCTACAGTTTTGGGATCTACATGACTTGCTTCTAAGCCAGAACTTGCAACGGCTACTTTTCCTTCTCCCAAGGTACGCGCAAATCCTTCTGCCATTTGGGAACGGCGAGAATTTTTCTTACAGACAAACATGATTTTTTTCATAGTTTTGAGGTAGTGAGTTCTAAGGCTTTATTTGTTGCTTCTTTGCGTTCGCTATAACGGTCTGTCAGATAATCGGTTTGGTCGCGTAGCAGCATAGTAAATTTGTATAATTCCTCCATCACGTCAATTACGCGATCGCGATAGGCTGAATCTTTCATCGTTCCATCTTCGTTAAACTCCTGGTATGCCTTGGCTACAGAGGACTGATTGGGAATTGTAAACATCCGCATCCATCTACCCAATAGCCGCATCGTATTTACAGCATTAAATGACTGCGAACCCCCACTTACTTGCATAACGGCTAAAGTTCGCCCTTGAGTTGGTCTAACAGCGCCCATCGCTAAAGGAATCCAGTCTATTTGATTTTTTAAAATGCCTGTAATATTGCCGTGCATTTCTGGAGATGTCCAAACTTGTCCTTCAGACCACAAACTCAACTCGCGTAACTCTTGTACTTTGGGGTGTGTCGCTTCTACACTTCCCTGTATCGGTAATTCGCGGGGGTCAAAAAATCGTGTTTCTGCGCCAAACTCCGTAATAATCTTTGCGGCTTCTTCTGCCAAAAGGCGGCTATAAGAACGATCGCGTAAAGAACCGTATAAAAACAAAATCTTTGGTTTATGAGTGATAGACATCCTGAAATCCTTGAGAAAGTAGCCGATAAACTCCCACCGCAAGCTGTGCGCCTAAAATGGGTGCAAACCAATAAACCCATTGGTGCTGCATATTTCCCCCTACTAAAGCGGGTGCAAGACTCCGCACGGGGTTCATACTTGCGCCAGTAATAGGTCCCATAAACGCGGCTTCTAGCCCTACAGTTAAGCCAATCGCCAAGCCTGCAAAACCAATGTGGGCACGGCGGTCGAGTCCCGAACCTAGAATAATCAACATCAAAATAAATGTTAAAACTGTCTCCAGAATCAAAGACTGCAACCAGTTGTCATTTAGCGGTAAAGTTGCCCCTAATTTGGCAATATTTCCCAAACTCAGGAGTAATAAAGTTGAAGCTGCGATCGCACCTACACATTGCGCCAATATATAAGGCAGCACTCGCACTGTTGGAAATACCCCACTTGTCCAAAAAGCTAGAGTTACAGAGGGGTTAAAATGAGCGCCGCTTAAATGCCCCATGCTATAAATCAACGCCCCTACCACTGCCCCAAATACAAAGCTAATGCCTAAATGAGTCACTGCACCGTTACTGATGGAGTTTGTCATTACAGCGCCCGTACCTGCAAACACTAAGATAAATGTACCTATACCTTCGGCTAACGCTTCCCGCCAGCAATTAGTAAAACATATCTGGAAAGGAAGTTTGATGCCGTGCTTAAGCATGGGCGCAACTCATTTCAATAAAAATTGATTTGAGCTTATGATATTTCAATAAAAATTGATTTGTCAAGTACAAGGTATATCTTGGCAATTACGCGCAGGCAATAATTGACTAAAACGGCGGTATTCAGATAAATATTGTTCTAAAGCAACAAATTGAACCAAATTGAGACGGTAATAAATCCAGCGTCCCTCTTGACGAGAGTTGATTAAATCAGCATCCTTGAGGGTTTTGAGGTGAAAAGAAAGTTTAGAACCAGTTACATCTAAAGCATCGGAAAGTTCGCATACACAAAGTTCTTGCTTTTTGAGCAGTTCTATAATCGCAATCCGCAAGGGATCGCTAAGGGCATGAAATCCAGAAATAATCGTTGGTTGAATTTCTGAGTAAATCTCTCGCATCAAATTTTCTTGAAATGTAATTAGTAAGTATCCTCTATTCTAGTTTCATCTAGAACGCGATAATAAATAAACCTCTTTCTCTTTACTTATGTTTTTCCGCCCCGCTATTGATGCAATGACAAGCTACACTCCTGGCGAACAACCAAAACCAGGAACGCCGATTATCAAACTCAACACTAATGAAAACCCTTATCTACCTTCTCCGCAAGCAATTGAAGTATTACGCAATTTAGATATCGAATGGCTGCGACGTTATCCTGACCCCTACGCGCGAGAATTTTGCCATGCGGTAAGTGAAGCGTTGGGAGTACCGTCAGATTGGGTAATTTTTGGCAATGGTAGCGACGATCTGCTTAATATGCTAGTACGGGCGTGTTCTGAGGGAGGAAGTCGCACTTGCGTATACCCAACCCCTACTTATGTGTTGTACCGCACTCTAGCAACCATGCAGCCTGCGGAGGTTGTAGAAATTCCTTACTCTGAAGGTTTTAAGTTACCAATTGACAAATTGGTTGCAGCAAAGGGGGCAATTACATTTATAGCGTCTCCTAATAGTCCCTCTGGTCATTGCGTACCTTTAGAAGATTTGCATCAACTTGCAAGCCAGTTATCGGGCGTATTAGTAATTGATGAGGCTTATGTTGATTTTGCTGAGTATTCCGCGTTGGCTTTGGTGCAAGAATTTGAGAATATTATTGTACTGAGAACTTTATCTAAAGGCTATTCTTTGGCTGGGTTGCGTTTGGGATTTGGGATTGCTAACCCTAAATTACTATCAGGGTTGTTCAAGGTTAAAGATAGTTATAACGTAGATGCGATCGCGCAATTAGTAGGTACTGCTGCAATGCGCGATCAAACATATAAAAATACCTGCGCTCAAAAGGTAAAAGTATCGAGAGCAAAGTTAACTGTAGATTTAAGAAAGTTAGGGTTTACAGTCAGAGATTCTCACGGTAATTTTGTCCTAGCTACTCCAACAAATTCCGCCGAGGATCTTTATCTGTCATTAAAGCAGCGAGGTATTTTAGTGCGGTATTTCAATCAACCAGGATTACAAGACAAGCTGCGGATTACAGTAGGAAATGACGAGCAAAATCAGCTATTAATTGAGGCTTTATCGACAATATAGTCGTTTAATAGTGTGTAGCTTTCGTACGCTATTGATAATAATTTTCAGAGATTAAAACAGCCCTTTTTAGCGGTTTGGTTTCGACTCTCGCTTAAAGGTAAATTGTAATGTAAGGTTATAATGCGATCGCATTTACTCTAAATTCAACCAATCTTCAACCGTCACACCTACAACTCTTAGCATATCTGAATCATTAGAAACAAGAATCAATCTTTTCACTATGGCGGTAGCCGCTATCAATACATCCGCATCTTGGATAGGTGTACCCTTGTGTTTTAAATCTGCATAAATTTCTGAGGCTTTCTCCATAATTCGTAAATCGTCTAACAATACAACTTTATACGTTTTATGCAACTCATCAAAGTCAGACAACTGCCTTGCAGCATTTGTATATAATAATCCTCTTTTAATTTCATAATAAGTCATGCAACTTATAAACGCTTCTTTTCTCTGAGTCCCTATCTCCCTCAACTTATTTCTTACCTTTGGATTCCTTTTTAATATAGCTGTAACTATATTAGTATCCATCAAATAGTTCATGCTTGCTATCTACCTTCAACGGCTTCATCAAACATTTTCATTTGTTCTGGAGTCAAGTCATTTAAAGTTCCCGAAACTGCTTCAAGAGTCAAAATGTTATCAATTCTGTGAGTCAAATCTTCATCTTCAATTGTTACAAACTCCTCCAGCGAAAACTGTTTAAACAAGTCTACTAAATCTGGAATTATCTCATCTTTATCTAGTTTCTCTTGGTAAAAATTGTTGCTATTTATTAAATTCTTAACTATTTGTGATATCCGAACCAAAAATACATCTTTCTCCTGGGAAACTTCGTACATAAAATCCTCCAAGTTTTTTATTTATACAACTACTCTATCAACTCTGCTTACAAAGGTTTGTAGCCAATAAAAAAGGTGGGCGATAAATGCCCACCTTTTACAATCAATAACGAAGTATTAGCCTAGTAAAGACTTTGCTTTAGCTACTACATTATCTACAGTGAATCCAAACTTCTCCATGCAAACAGGGCCAGGAGCGGAAGCACCAAAAGTATCAATACCAATCGCAATTCCTTCATCGCCAACATAACGACACCAGCCAAAAGTAACGCCTGCTTCAACAGATATGCGCTTCTTCACAGCTTTAGGCAATACAGATTCGCGGTAAGCTTCGTCTTGGTCTTGGAAAATCTCCCAACAAACCATGGAAACTACTCGGACTTTCTTGCCTTCGCCGCGTAACTGTTCTGCCGCTTTGACGCAAAGTTGAGTTTCGCTACCTGTACCCATCAAAATAACATCGGGCGTACTATCGCTATCTGATAGAATGTATGCACCTTTTTCCACACCGTCAATTGAGGTATTAGGTAAATTGGGTTGAGCTAGACGAGACAAGGCAATAACTGTTGGACGGGTTTTGTTGCCGAATTTCTTGCCTCTAGCTGCTTTAATAGCTACTTTATAAGCTCCAGAAGTTTCGTTACCATCCGCCGGACGCATTACCAATAAGTCAGGAATCATTCGCAGCGAGTTTACGTGTTCAATTGGTTGGTGAGTGGGACCATCTTCACCTAACTGAATTGAGTCATGAGTCATGACATAAATTACACCAGATTCCGACAAAGCAGATAAGCGAATTGCTGCCCGCATATAGTCAGTGAAGACTAAGAACGTTGCACAGTAAGGAATTAAACCCGAACCATCCAACGCTAAACCATTACAAATAGCACCCATACCATGTTCGCGTACCCCAAAACGGAGGTTGCGATTTTGGTATTGCCCTTTCTGGTAATCTCCTGCGCCTTTAATCAACGTATTGTTAGAAGAAGCCAAATCTGCCGAACCACCAATTAATTCAGGTAAAATTCCAGATAAAGCATTTAGAGTTCTACCTGATTGGACGCGAGTAGCTTCGGCTTTGTCTTCAGGAGTGTATTTAGGTAAAACCGATTCCCAACCTTCGGGAAGTTCCGCTTCGTGCATCCGCTCTAAAGTAGCTGCTTCTTGAGGATATTGCTGTTTGTAACGAGCATATAATTGATTCCAATCTTCCTCATACTTAGCTCCGCGCTCAATTGCTTTGCGCCAGTGCTGCATCGCATCTTCAGGAATTTCAAATGGCTCATAGTTCCAACCCAAGCTTTCCCTTGTTGCTTGTACTTCTGCCGCGCCTAGAGCCGCACCATGAGCTTCGTAGCTATCAGCTTTATTGGGCGAACCATAACCAATAGTTGTGCGGACTTTAATCATTGTCGGCTTATCAGTTACAGATTTGGCAGTTTCAATTGCCTGATGAATGGCATCAATATTAGTGTTACCGTCTTCTACAACCAAAACGTGCCAGCCATAAGCTTCGTAACGCTTACCTACGTCTTCTGTAAAAGCTAAGTCGGTAGAGCCTTCAATGGAGATGTGGTTGTCATCGTAGAGAGCAATTAATTTGCCTAGTCCCAAGTGTCCGGCTAAGGAGCAAGCTTCACTAGCTACGCCTTCCATATTGCACCCGTCACCCATGATTACATAGGTGTAATGGTCGATGATGGGAAAATCAGGTTTATTGAAAGTAGCAGCTAAGTGAGCCTCCGCCATCGCAACCCCGACACCATTAGCAACTCCTTGTCCCAAGGGTCCAGTAGTAATTTCTACCCCAGGATTCATAAAGTTTTCTGGGTGTCCGGGGGTTTTTGATTCCCATTGGCGGAACTGTTTGATATCGTCGAGAGTCAGGTCTTCGTAGCCTGTGAGGTAAAGCAGGGCGTACTGTAGCATACTGCCATGACCTGCCGACAATAAAAAGCGATCGCGATTTAGCCAAGCGGGATTTTTGGGGTTGAACCGCATAAAGCGATCCCACAAGACAAAGGACATAGGAGCCGCGCCCATTGGCAGCCCTGGGTGTCCAGATTTTGCTTTTTCAACAGCATCAATCGCTAGAAAGCGAATCGAATTAATACAAAGTTCTTCGAGGGATTGGGTTGCAACAGCCATAGTTTCTTAATTATGAATGACGGGTTAGCAAGCAGATATTTGGAATGACACTTAAATGCTATAG
This sequence comes from Aliterella sp. E5.1, assembly GCF_057473825.1. Taxonomy (NCBI): domain Bacteria; kingdom Bacillati; phylum Cyanobacteriota; class Cyanophyceae; order Chroococcidiopsidales; family Aliterellaceae; genus Aliterella; species Aliterella sp. E5.1. The sequence continues at coordinate 14,380 of NZ_JBYCCV010000051.1, read as the reverse complement.
ATTTTCCTACGCACATATTACCGATCATCCCATCAGGTGGGTTGACGGACAAGCCTTGTTTTTTTAGAGTGAATTATTCTTGTTTGAATAAGCGATATTCCCCAACAATTTTTTAGCTTGAAGCAGTGCGATCGCACTCTAAACGTACTTTTTGAATACCAAGGTGACATTGTGACCGCCAAAACCAAAGGAATTGGATAAGGCAACATCAACTTGCAAGGCGCGACTGTGATTGGGAACGTAATCTAGATCGCATTCGGGATCGGGATTTTCTAGGTTAATTGTTGGCGGAATTTTGTCATTAGCGATCGCCATTACCGTGGCTACGGCTTCAATCCCACCAGAACCACCCAAAAGATGCCCGGTCATGGACTTAGTAGAGCTAATTGCTATTTTGTAAGCCGTATCTCCGAGAGCTTTTTTAATTGCCGCAGTTTCCGTTGGGTCGTTAGCGCCCGTACTTGTGCCGTGAGCGTTGATGTAACTTACTTGCTCTGGACTAATACCCGCATCTTTCATCGCCAACGCAATGGCTCTAGTTGCCCCTTCGCCCCCTGGAACTGGGGAAGTCATGTGGTAGGCATCGCAGGTTAGACCATAGCCGATAATTTCAGCATAAATCCGCGCGCCACGACTAAGGGCGTGTCCGAGTTCTTCTAAAAGGAGAATACCCGCACCTTCGCCCATCACAAAGCCATCGCGATCGCGATCGAAAGGGCGACTAGCACGAGTTGGCTCGTCATTGCGTGTAGACAGCGCTCTGGCGGCGGCAAATCCGGCAAAGGGTAATGGTGAAACAGCAGCTTCTGTACCACCGCAAATCATTGCCTGGGCGTAGCCTTGTTGAATTAGGCGAAAAGCATCACCTACAGCATTAGAACCCGCCGCACAAGCTGTTACTGGGCAAGAGTTCGGCCCTTTTGCTCCGGTATGAATTGCTGTCAATCCAGCAGCCATGTTAGCAATCATCATCGGCACCATAAACGGGCTACAGCGATCAGGTCCCCGATTCAAATAAATCGTTTGCTGATCTTCTAATACTTTGATGCCACCAATACCCGTACCAATTATTGTCCCGACTTGAGGGGCGTTCAGTTCGTTGATTTCAAACCGTGCGTCTTGAATCGCTTGTAAGCTTGCTGCCACTGCAAACTGAGCAAACCTGTCCATCCGTTTAGCTTCTTTGCTGTCTATGTAGTCTTGGGGATTGAAGCCCTTAACTTCGCCAGCAATGCGGCATTTATGCTTAGAGGCATCAAACAAGGTAATAGGCACAATTCCACTGCGTCCTGCTAACAATCCTTGCCAGTAATCTTGGGGATTGTTACCTAGCGGTGTAATCGCACCGACACCCGTTACCACCACTCGTTTCAAATCAAAATCTGCCATAGGTCGTTAAAGTAGCGCGATTACTCACCCATAACTCGGAAAAATTGTCTTAATATTTCGGGTTTGGAGTTTTGGGCGGTGGCGGTTTGTTAAAGTAGTAATAGATGCTGCTACTCAAACTACATCGCTTTGATTCGCCGAGGAGTCTACCGCTTCACCCGAAAGCTTTTACTTTTTAAGCTGAAGTAGCAACTTTGTTGCTAATGTAGTCTACAGCTTGTTGAACTGTGGTAATTTGTTCTGCTGCCTCGTCAGGAATTTCTACATCAAATTCTTCTTCTAGAGCCATAACTAATTCGACGGTATCTAGAGAGTCAGCGTTCAAGTCGTCAGCAAAGTTGGCGCTCGGCGTGACGCTATCGGGTTCGACACTCAACTGCTCGGTGACGATGTTTTTAACTTTAGCAAAAATTTCTGATTCATTCATACTTCAACGTCCTTAGCGATTAACTAATCAATTGCTTGATGGCTCTAACAAGTTTTGAGCATACTTATCTTATCGTAAAGGCGCGATCGCATAGCTTGATGAAAGGTTCGATTTTCTAAGTGTTCATAATTGGCAACAAGATTTTTAGACTGTTTTTGAGCAAACACAAGTAACATTAATGCTTGCAGCCTCTGCGATCGCTATTTCAATTTTTTTCTCGCCAATCCTACTCAATATGCTTGCTCAAACTTTAAAATATGCTTATTTTCCTGGCTGCGTCGCTCAAGGCGCTTGCCGGGAGCTTTATCAATCTACTCAAGCTCTAACTCAAGCTTTGGGAATAGAACTTGTTGAGCTTAAAAAAGCTGCCTGCTGTGGTTCTGGCACTTTTAAAGAAGATTCTCAATTGTTGGAAGATACTGTTAACGCCCGCAATATTGCTTTGGCGGAAGAATTAAGCTTGCCTCTACTTACTCATTGCAGCACTTGCCAAGGCGTTATTGGTCATGTTGACGAGCGCTTAAAACAAGCAGCGCAAAAAGATGCCAATTACTTAGAAAAAGTTAACGGCTTACTTGTCAAAGAAGGCTGTTCCCCTTACCAAGGAAGCACGCAAGTAAAACATCTCTTGTACGCTTTAGTCACTGATTATGGCTTGGAGGAAATTCAGCGCAAAGTTACAAAAAGCTTACAAGGGCTGAAGTGTGCGGCATTTTATGGGTGTTATTTATTGCGCGCTCAGTCATCTATGCCTTACGAAGACCCAATTAGACCCAAAGCAATGGAAGATGTATTTAGAACCATAGGCGCAACCCCAGTTTATTATCGCGGTAGAACTCAGTGCTGCGGCTGGCCATTGGCTAGTTACGCGACTACCGAATCATTCAAAATGGCAGGAATGCACATCACTGAAGCCCTAGCAGAGGGGGCTGATTGTATGGTTACACCTTGCCCGTTGTGCCATCTTAATCTTGATTCTCGCCAGCCGGAAGTAGAAAAAGTAATCGGCAAAAAGCTCGGATTGCCCGTGCTACACTTGTCCCAGTTAATTGCTTTAGCACTTGGTATCCGACCAGAACAGCTAGGGTTAGAGCGGCATGTAGTTTCAACTAAACCAGTTTTAGAAAAGTTAGGGATAGCATAGGGAGTTTTAGGCAAAATACAATACTTAGAGGTTGCAAAACGCTTTTTTAATAGTGAAGCTTAAGTTTTAGATCATAGGAGAGAGCGCCCCTACTTGTCCCTGTTGGTTTACTCTGAAGAAAATAGCCAACTTATGTTGAGTTCAAGACTTTATAGATGGTCAAAACTTAAATAAATAAATGGCAGTAGGTAGAGGAATGCTAAAAATATTTTGATAAAAACAGAATGCGTAAAAACTGAGCAATATAATAATATTTGTCGGTCAGTAGCATTTACCTAGGCTAATTTAAAGTAACCCATTCTTGCCAAAACTTTATTACAGTATTTGCCTCGATAATTAGTTGCTCTCGATGCGGTTGCATATTCAAAATTTTAAGGAAAGTTGCTAGACTTAACTTTTTGAAAAGTTTTAAGTTAGATAATATGCAAAGAAGTTGGACGAGCGATCGCTGCTACTAAATGACTAATTATTAATAAATTTTATGGAAAGTACAATACTCCGGGGACGCTATAAAATTACCAAACTTCTAGGGCGTGGTGGTTTTGGAGAAACTTATTTAGCTGAAGATGGCGATCGCCCTGGTAATCCAATTTGTGTAGTTAAACAATTACAGCCTAATTCTAATGCTCCTCATGTATTAAAAGCTGCACAAAGATTATTTAATAACGAAGCAGAAATATTATACAAACTAGGTAATCACGAACAAATACCACAGCTTTTAGCTCACTTTGAAGAAGATAACCAATTTTATCTAGTTCAAGAATTTATCGACGGACATGACTTAAGCGAAGAAATTAATCCTAGTCAGCGATGGAGAGAAGAACAAATAATTGCCTTCTTAAAGGATGTACTAATAATTTTAAAGTTCGTTCATCAAGAAAATGTTATTCACCGGGATATTAAACCATCTAATTTAATTAGGCGTAGGCGAGACGGCAAAATTTTCTTAATTGACTTTGGCGTAGTTAAAGAAATCCAGTTACCAACTACTGCACAATCTAACACTTACCCCACAATTTCTGTAGGAACTCCGGGCTATGTACCCAACGAACAATTAGGCGGAAAACCCCGTTTTAGCAGCGATATTTATGCTTTGGGTATTACTGCAATTCAGGCGCTGACGAGGTTGTATCCAGAACAAATTACCGAAAACGTTCAAACTGGAGAAATTCTATGGCGACACCAAGCCCAAGTTAGCGATCGCCTAGCCACTATTTTAGACAAAATGGTGAAATCTCATTTTCGCGATCGCTATCAATTTGTCGATGAGGTATTGGAAGACTTACAAAAGGTTCACTTCAATTCTCAAGATACTTTTGTGCCAACTACTACGAAAAATCAGTTGCCTACTACTAATTTTTTCGTGCCTAGAAATCCACGTCAAGAGCCAACTACAAATAATAGTAACTCTAAGTTATCAAAGTATAAACCCATAAGTTTACCTGTGATTATTGGTTTGATTGCAGCGACAGCAGGGGCAACTTTGTATTTATCTCGCTCTTTATTTCCGCTCCAGCAAGCGGCTCAAACAAGCGCCGCTAAAGTAACACCGATACAGTCTATACCGCCTCAAACTCTCCAATCTAAACCATCACAGCCGACTACAACGCCATCACTTCCAGCAGATCCTCCAGTAATGCGATCGCCTACAACGCCAGTAAATGCACCAATTCCAAAAGCTTCCTTACGCCCAGTGACTCCGACACTGCCTACAACTTCAACCCTTCCCAAAATTTCATCGCCAGTAATTACTACTACAAAAATTAGTCCCCCAACGAAAACAGCAACGCCAACAGCTACTCCTGTACCTTTAGAACAAACCACAGAGCCGATTCCGCTCACGGAAGTTCAATGCTCAACTACAAGTGCTGATGCAAATAACCAGTCCTTCATTGAATCACTCAAAAACTTGACTATTGGTAAAGCAACGGTAACAGCTATAGCTGAACTTGCTAGTCAAAATTCTAATAATCCTACAAATAGTCAAATCAAAGCTGATATACCTGCGGGAGTAAATTGCTTGCTCAATCCTCGCGATGCAAATAACCAATTTAATACTTTAAAGTTGGCGTTTGGTATCAACGATACAAATAAATATTTAAGCGATGGTAGTGCTGGAACTACAGTGAGATTAACTATTTATCTTGATAAAAAAAATATTGGTTCAAAAGAAGTATCCAAAGGAGAAATAAAAACCTGGGGATTAAATATTGCCGATGTCCAAAATGTAGCTTTAGAAGCAGAATGTATAAAAACTACTAATGTCCCCAAAGTTTGTCCTGCCCTTGTATTTACGCAAGTAGACTTAAATTAACTATGGGTGGATTTACAGCTTAATATACGCAGTAAAATAGCCGTTAAGTAACGATTAATTACTCAACGGCTTGTTATCTAGCAGTTAAATATAACTGCTAATAATTAAGACTACGTTAGTTATTGGATGTAGCAGGCTGTTCTTGAGGAGAACTTTGATTATTTGCCTCAGAACTAGGTAATATTTCTTGCTTATCCTCCCCTAAGCTAATTTTTACAACTTTGTGTCTAGCTTCTTGAGCTTTGGGTAAGGTAAGTCTTAAAATACCATCTTTGAACTCTGCCTGCACTTGGTCGTTTTCTACAGCAACAGGGAGAGGAATTGTGCGCTGAAAGCTACCGTAACGCAACTCTGTGCGGAAAAAGCCTTGTTCTTGAGCTTTGTTTTCGTAGCGATGTTCGCCACTAATAGCTACTGCTTCTCGCGCGACTTGGATATCTAAGTCTTTCGCTTCAACTCCAGGGATTTCTGCACGTAAGACTAGGCTATCTTCCCGATCTTGAATCTCAATTGCAGGTGTCCAATTTGTAGAAGATTGGCGGTTGAGTCCTGCTAGTTCATCAAACATTCGATCCATTTGACTGCGTAATGATTCCATTTCTGCAAAAGGTTGCCAACGTACTAATCGCATAAGTCAATTTACCTCTATTAATGTTCTACAAACAACAGATGGATGTTTACTTAAAGTGCGATAAGAGATACATCGAGCCGGGATAGAAGTTCTTAAAACTATTAGGCTTGATGTCTCTTGCCTTTGACTTTATATTGACTTATTTGAATGTTTGAATAGGTTGGGTAAACTCTACCAAATAAGTAGTATTTTGCGGAAATCTGTAATTGCTTTTCACTTAGCTGGTTTGGCAAGTAGTTGAGATTTCGAGCGATATCAAACTGTTGGCGTGTCTAAACAAACAACAGCAGGAAGATTTCAAATCCCCATTGCCGCTCGTTGCTATAAATCGTTTACTCTAGTATCGGTTTCTCTTTGCCAGCTTTAGTTATGTACGCACTTCGATAAACTTACGCTGATTGTTTTTGATTTACATCGATAACTGCAATTTAAACAGGTACGGTAATTACTACCAAAAAGGTAGTAGTTTACAAATACTTACAATTATTTTTCACCAATTCGCTTCTGCAATTGTTTGAGAACTTGATACATTTCTGGCAGCCGATTGTAAACGGCGGCAGCTTTGACGTAAAGTTTATGACCAACGGCTGGAGAACCAGAAACGATCGCGCCAGGCTCGACATCGCCGTGGATTCCGGCTTTGGCAGACGCGATCGCTCCATTCCCAATTTTGGCTTGATTGGCAATACCTACTTGACCCGCCAAAATTACGCGATCGCCTATTTTTACTCCCCCAGCCAAACCGACTTGCGCGGCGATCGCGCAGTTTGCACCGATTTGGCAGCCATGACCGATATGAACTAAGTTATCGAGTTTTGTTTGCTTACCAATTCGCGTTTCACCGACGGCGGGGCGATCGATCGTGCTATTACAGCCAACTTCGACCCCATCTTCTAAAACCGCGATCCCTGATTGTTCCATTTTGTACCAACCCGTAGCGATAGGAACAAAACCAAAGCCTTCTGCCCCAATAACTGCGCCGCTATGAATTACGCAATCAGAGCCGATTTGAGCGCGTTCGCTAATTGTACAGTTGGCGTGTAAGGTGGTGCGGCTGCTGATATGTACTTGGGGATAAATGACAACATTGGAGTGAATGCAAACGCGATCGCCTATATGTACGTCAGCTTCAATTACAGCATGAGCGCCAATATAAACATCTTTGCCTATTTGAGCCGTGGGATGAATGACGGCGGTGGGATGAATAGCAGGTGTTGGGCGGTAAGGTTGGTAAAATAAAGTGATCGCTTTGGCAAATAGCAGTCTTGGCTCTGATGTACCAATCCAAGCTATACCTCGTTCTCGTGCTTGATTTTGCAAGTTTGTATCTAAAGGTAAAATTAAGGCATTAGCGCTAGTAGTTGCTACTTGAGAGGCAAATTTTGCTCCTTCTATATAACTAAGCGTGTTGGTAGTAGCTTCGTCTATAGCAGCAATTCCAGTAAGTTCGACATCATTATTATCTGGCAGGCTGCTATTAGTAACACTGTCGCCTAATTTTTGGACTATTTCGCTAAATTTCATATCTTCCCTTTAAAGTAGTTCAATATTATTGAACCCCTTAGCACCGGGATTAGCAACGCAGTTAAGCACGAAGATAATTTAAGAGTCAAGATTACCGATTGATTGTCCCGCTATCCACGCTGTTGTCCAAGCACTTTGAAAGTTGAAGCCACCAGTAACGCCGTCAATATCTAAAATTTCTCCAGCAAAATACAAGCCTGGTGTAATGCGGCTTTCCATTGTTTTGAAGTTGATTTGCTTGAGAGTGACACCACCGCAGGTGACAAATTCTTCTTTAAAAGCTCCTTTACCGCTAATTTGATAAGCGCCTTGGGTAAGTTCTTGAATTATTTGGTTTAAGCTTTTGTTGGATAGTTCCGCCCAACGTTCTTCTGTTCCTACACCTGCACGAGCGACTATATACTGCCAAAGACGATGAGGTAAGTCAATACCACGGTGCAAAGTAATCGCCTTTTTAGGATTTTCTGATTTTACTAGCAGTAGTTTTGCTCTCAATTTTTCGCTATTGTAGTGGGGTTGCCAATTAATCACTAAAGTTGCTTGATATTTGGAGTCATGCAGTATTCTCGCACCCCAGGCTGAGAGTTTGAGTACCGCAGGACCGCTTAAACCCCAGTGGGTAATTAGTAGTGGTGCTGTTTGTTCTAGAGTTTTTTTATCTAACGATAGCCTTAACTTGACTGGATTAGCGCTAATTCCAGCTAATTCTTTTAAGTGCTTGTCAATAATATTAAACGTAAACAGTGAAGGTACGGGTGGTTCAATAGTATGACCCAAAGCTTGGGCAATTTGATAGCCTAATGGATTGCTCCCAGTAGCTAGTAGAATGCGATCGCATTTCAACGTCTCCCCAGTTTTTAGTTCAACTTCAAACCCTGATGCTGCCTTGACAACGGAGACAACAGTTGTACCAGTCTGTAATTCTACTCCAGCAGACTTTGCGGCGGTTGTTAAGCAATCAATAATTGTTTCTGAGCTATCGGTAATCGGAAACATTCTGCCATCGGGTTCAGATTTTAGCTTTACGCCTTGGCTTGCAAACCATTGAACAGTATCTGTAGCTTGAAAGCGACTAAAAGCGCCGCGCAAAGCTTTTTCACCTCTAGGATAATTTTGAACCAATCCCATCGGATCGAAGCAAGCATGAGTAACGTTGCAACGTCCTCCACCAGATACGCGGACTTTGGCTAAAGGCTGGCGACTAGCTTCTAATAAAGTAACTTGGGGATGGGGATGAGATTTCGCACAAGCAACAGCACCAAAAAAGCCTGCTGCACCACCCCCAATTACTACGACTCGTAACGGTTGCATCAAATTCTTAAGTTTTTTACAGTTCCAGCCTAACTAATTTATAGAATTGCACCACTCCAAACCTCCAGGAAGATTTGTTGAATTAATAAGTTGATATTGTTACTATCAACTACATTTTTCACCACAGCAAATCCATTTTCTGCTACAGCTTGTTTCAAAACCGATTTATTCAAGCTCATTAACTATTTAGATTATTTATCCATAAGTTGTGGCACAAACTACTTATGCCACAACTTATGGATCAGCTAATATCTTTTTTTTGATCTACAACCCTTGTTGAGTCGGTTCAGATCCACTATTCACATCAGCCTGTGGAGACTGCAAAATTGAGGTTTCGTAAGGATTAGGTAAATCTCTAGTCCGAACTACTAAACCGCTAGAACCTTGCTGTAACAGTGCATCTTTGTAAAGGATAGTAACTGCTTTGGTGTCTGCATCAATTTCATTTTCTATAAAAGAAGTCTTTAGCGAACCAATACCGATGAGAAAGTCTAGCTGTCGTAGGAAAGAACGATTTTCAAAATAATCTTTGTCGTTAGTGTAAAACACTTGCTCAAATCGATCGGCAAGGGTTTCATACTGTGAAAACTGATTGATGGGAGTAGTTTGAGTCTTTGCTGGCGAACCAACACAAACCGTAGCCAAAATGGCTAGAGCGCCTGTTAAACTTCTAAATTTTATGTCCATGATATTTCTCCTCACTTTTAGATATTTTGTTTATGGTTGCATCTAGCATCAGTGTTAGCTTATTTTTGGCTTTGCTACAACTATTAAATTTTAGTGATGACAAACCAAATTCCCAACCAGATAAATACGGAAATCTGGGCAGTTAGTGCAGACTTAACTAGCTTAAAATCGCATTTACTCGATTTATTTTGCACTCTTGCCTACCAAGAAGGTGATTTTGTGCTTTCTTCGGGGCAAAAAAGTTCTTACTACATCAATGGCAAGCAAGTAACATTGCATCCTCAAGGCGCAACTGCGATCGCTCGTTTATTATTAGCTCAGTTTCCTAGCAATACTCAAGCTGTTGCTGGGCTAACTTTGGGTGCAGATCCGATTGTTAGTGCTGTAAGTGTAGTTTCTGTCTACGAAAATCGTCCAATTCCCGCTTTGATTATCCGTAAAGAAGCAAAGGGTCATGGAACTATGGCATATATTGAAGGCTTAACTTTGCCACCAGGTACACCTGTGGTAGTGCTAGAGGATGTTGTCACTACAGGGCAATCGGCTTTAAAAGCGGTAGAAAGGCTGAAAAATGCGGGTTATGGCGTTAGCGAAGTGATGGCGCTAGTAGATAGACAACAAGGAGGAGAACAATTGTATAAATCGGCGGGTTTGAATTTTCAGTCAATTTTTACAATTACCGACATTCAAGAGCGATTTCGAGCAATGGGCAAGTAGGTAGCAGTCATAACTGCTACCTACTTACTTTTATGCTTTAACGGGTTCTTTTGCCAAGAATTTTTCTAATTCTGTCAGTGCATCGGCATCTACTTTAGTCTGCATTGGGCAGAACTTAGGACCGCACATCGAGCAAAATTCCGCAGTTTTATAGATGTCTGCGGGCAAAGTTTCGTCGTGGTATTCCTTAGCACGTTCTGGGTCTAGAGATAGTTCAAATTGGCGATTCCAATCGAAGTTGTAACGAGCTTTTGACAATTCGTCATCTCTATCTCTAGCACCTGGTCTGTGACGGGCAATATCGGCGGCGTGGGCGGCGATTTTGTAGGCAATCAATCCATTCCTCACATCTTCGGCGTTCGGTAGCCCTAGATGCTCTTTAGGGGTCACATAGCACAACATTGCCGTGCCATACCAACCTGCCATTGCTGCCCCAATTGCGGAGGTAATGTGGTCGTAGCCAGGAGCAATATCTGTAACTAAGGGTCCCAAAACATAAAAAGGTGCTTCGGAACACTCCTCCATCTGTTTTTTAACGTTAAACTCAATTTGATCCATTGGTACGTGACCGGGACCTTCGACCATGACTTGAACGTCATCTTCCCAAGCGCGGCGAGTTAGTTGTCCTAATGTTTTGAGTTCCGCTAGTTGCGCTGCATCAGAGGCATCGTGAGCGCAGCCCGGACGCAAAGAGTCGCCTAGACTAAAAGACACATCGTACTTTTTAAAGATTTCGATGATGTCGCTAAAGTGGGTGTATAGAGGATTTTGTTTATGGTGGTGCAGCATCCAACGCGCCAAAATTCCGCCGCCCCGCGATACAATTCCTGTCAGGCGATCGCGTACCAAAGGCAAATGCTCAATTAATATCCCGGCGTGAATAGTTTGATAATCTACTCCTTGCTGGGCGTGTTTTTCGATAATGTGTAGAAAGTCATCGGCGGTGAGACTCTCTTTCGTTCCGTGGACGCTCTCTAATGCCTGATATACTGGCACTGTACCAATAGGTATGGAAGAAGCTTGGATAATGGCAGTGCGAATTTCATCTAAGTTTCCGCCTCCGGTGGATAAATCCATTAGCGTATCAGCGCCGTATTTAACTGCCAAATGTAACTTAGCAACTTCCTCTGCTAAATCTGAGGAGTTGGGCGAAGCGCCGATATTAGCGTTGACTTTACACTTAGACGCAATCCCAATTGCCATGGGCTCTAAGTTGGGATGGTTGATATTTGCCGGGATAATCATTCTTCCCCGTGCTACTTCCGCCCGAATCAAATCAACAGGCAAGTTTTCGCGTTTTGCTACATACTGCATTTCTTCGGTAGCGACACCTTGACGAGCGTAGTGCATCTGTGAGACATTGCTCTGCCCCTGGCGTTTGGCAATCCATTCTGTCCGCATTATTTATTACCTCTAATTACAGCTTCCCTCCGCTGGTATTACCCAGTCTCAGGTTCTAAGGGACTATCTCAGCCTGGCTAGTCCAGACACCCCTAGCTTGATATTAAATGTTAGCATCTCCACTCTGGGGATGGCACAGGGAAAAAATTTCTTAATAGTTGAAATAATTGTAATCGGCAGTGCAGGAGTTGAACCTGCCTAACACGAATTATGAGCTCGTTGCCTCAACCGCTCGGCCAACTGCCGCAGACTACATTTTGTTGTTATCGATGTGTCTCATCGATCTTGGAATGGTAGAGCTTTTACTTGCGAGTTCGCGAAGTCTCCTCCAATCGCATATATTATCATAACAAAAGCTTTGTTATTTCTTTACTAGATTTTTCTTACAAATATATTTTGCACAATGAAATTAAATTTAACGGCGGTCTTAACGTTGGTATTGTTGACCTTAATGGTGGGTTCGGGCTATGTAAGTTCCATGTTTGCTTATGGGATTGGACACGAAGCCCTAAAAAGCGTAAATAAGCCCGATGCTCGCCCAGCAACTAAAATCAAAGTCCGCAAACCAACTTCGCAAAAAGAGGGTGCGGTAGTTATGTTAAAAGAGCAAGATATTCTCAACACTGTCAAAGCTCGAATTTCTGGCAAAGGTAAGAAGGCTAGACCGCAAAAAGTCCGCCAAACTACTCAAAGTAATAGCCTACCGCCAAAAGCTCAGTTGGTAGCAGCTAAAGAAACTCCTCAACCAGGCTTTCCAATTAGCAATACAAACCAAGATGTGACTTTAAGTGTCACCTCCGCTCGGTATTCCGGTGGAGCGCTGGTATTAAAGTTAGATTTTAAAAATAAAGGTGATAAAACTGTACGCTTTTTGTATAGTTTCATGGATATAACTGACGATCGCGGACGAGCTTTAAGTGCCAATACCGAAGGCTTACCAGAGGAATTACCACCCGATGGAAACAATACGGGGACAATTAGCATTCCTACAGCTTTACTTGATGATGTGAAAAATTTATCATTACAGCTTACCGACTATCCAGATCAACAATTACAGTTGCAAGTTGCAAATATTCCCGTTGCTGCGTCTACACGTTAAAGGAACTTTATAGTGAGTTTGGGCAGAATTTTTGTCATGGCAACCAATGTGTTTCGAGAAGTAATTCGCGATCGCATTTTGTACATTATTGGTTTTTATGCCTTGCTAATGGTAGTTGTCATGCAGCTACTTCCCCAAATAGCTGCTAGTACCGAAGATAAAATCTTTCTAGATTTTGGACTCGCTGCAATGAATATCTTGGGCTTGATTGTGGCAGTGTTTGTAGGTACGGGGCTAGTTAGCAAAGAAATTGAAAAACGCACGGTGTTATCTTTGATTGCTAAACCTATTAGTCGCGCCGAATTTATTATTGCCAAGCATTTAGGTTTATCTAGCGTTTTAGCCTTGCTTGTGGCGGTGATGACGGTAATTTATTTAGCTCTATTGCAATTTCAAGGCATTACTTACTCACTGCTTAGTATTTTGCTGGCGGCGGTATTTCTATTTTTGCAGCTAAGTTTGATTACCGCTTTTGCTTTGGCTTTGGGAGTGTTTACAAGTTCGGTACTAGCAACGCTGCTGACTTTTGCGGTGTATTTGATGGGAAATTTTAGCCAAGACTTAGTTAATATTGGGCGGATTAGTAAAAATCCTGGCTTTGAGCGCTTAACTCAGACCTTGTACTTAATTTTGCCTGACTTATCGCGCTTGGACTTAAAAAATCAGGCAGTTTATGGGATGGAATTATTACCAAATTCCCTCACGCTTCTAGCTAATGCTGCTTATGGTGTGGTTTACATTGTCTTGATTTTAGCGATCGCTATTTTAGTCTTCGCCCGTCGCGAATTTTAAAAATTAACTAAGCTTGCATCTAAATTAACAAGGTGTTATTTTATAACTTATGTTCGATATAAAATATAGTGATCGGAGATAATTGTAGATATTAAGTCTATTGCTCCGTATGCCGAAGATTGTTGACCGCGACCAGTACCGCCAAGAACTGCTGATGAAAAGTTTTGACCTATTTGCTCAAAAAAGCTATAGTTCAATTACCATGAGGCAGTTAGCACAAGGGATAGGGGTTTCTACAGGAACTCTGTATCACTATTTTCCTAGCAAAGAAGCTTTATTTTTACAGTTGGTTGAAGAACTAGAACACCAAAACGTATTGCAATTTCTAGCGGAGGCAGGAAATCCACCAACTCTAAAAGAACGAGTTGCTTGCTTGTTTAAGTTTGTGGCTAAAAATGAAGATCATATTGGCAAGCAATCTTTGCTGTGGATTGATTTTCATCAACAACAAGCTTGGTCTGATGTATCGATTAAACAGAAGCTTAGAGAAGTGGACGAACAAACCATTGCAGAGTTTGCAAGCTACCTACAAATCTCTCCAAGGGCGCTTGTTGATTTTGTCTTAAATTCGCTTTATGGCTTATTATTGCGGCGGTTATTTGGCGAAGAAACGATTTCCTATGTAGAACAAGGGGCATTGGTAAGCGAAATGTTATCTAAGTATGTAGGGGAAGAAACATGAAAGATGCAAAACTTCTTCCCATCCCTGGAAACAAAAAGTTAATTGGGTTAGTTGTAGCGGCTATAGCTGCTACAACTGTGATCGCTTATTATGGCATTTCTCAGTCAGGATTATTGACGCAATCGTCTCAAGAGCTAGGGCAACCGCATAAAAAATATAGCGTAGGCTAGGGTAAAGTAAAGCAAGTAGAAACAGAGTTAATGAGTCAGACAATTGATGCAAGCATACTGACCCATTTTGCCAGCCGAGAAGAAATACGTGA